>JANYBF010000387.1 GCA_025360895.1 Verrucomicrobiota bacterium | reverse complement strand
CGACACCAACCGCACGAGCGATGTGTGGATCGGCGACCTCGCCAATCCCAGTGGTTGGTTCCGACTCAACACGCTCCTCGATGGTTTTGCACGCGGCCCTTCACGACGTCCGGTGATCAGCGACGATGGCCGGTGGGTCGCATTCGAAGCGATTCCCGACAGCACCCCGTGGGCGGGCCTCGGCACGCGTTTTAATCTATATGCCTTTGACCGGTTGGCGCGTACGAATCTTCTGATCGCGGGTGTCGGCAAAGCCAGTGCGCCGGCGTTCCCCGTCTTCGGCCCACAAGGCGGTTTCATGGCTTTTCAGAGCAGCGAGACCGGTGTTGGAGGGTTCGCCACGTCGGTCAGTCAGGTTTACTACCGGGATCTGGCGCAAGATTCCAATCGTCTTGTCAGTCTTACCTATCAAGGGACCGCGGCAGGATCAGCCGCATCGTCGAATCCCGTTCTCAGTCCTGACGGGCGGTACGTGGCGTACCTGAGCAGCGCATCCGGACTGGTCCCCAACGCGATCTCCGGCATCAACGCTTTCCTTTGGGATTCGGCATCAGGCTCTAACATCGTCGTCAGCGGCCCCGACTCGACGATCACACCGGTCACACGAGTGGCCTTCGCGGCCAACGGCAGTCTGCTCGCGTATGAACGGCTGACCAATACCTGGTTGTTCGATGTGGTGAATCAGACTTCCAGTATCACGCTGACCGACGCGGTGAACGTCGTGTTCAGCGCCGACGGACGCTTCGCTGCTTGCGAGCGCCGCAACAGTTATTCGCCCTTGGATACCAACGCGACGACGGACGTGTATCTGATTGACCGGTCCAACGGGCTGGCCTCACTCGTGAGTGTCAATGCAGACGGTACCACGGCCGGGAACAACCACTCGCTTTCACCGCTGATCACGCCCGATGGCCGATACGTTGTCTTCCGCAGCCGCGCTTCAAACCTGGCCGCAAATGATACCAACGGCATGAGCGATCTGTTTCTACGCGATCTGACTCTGGGCCGGACGATTCTCCTGAGCATTAATCGGGACGCCACCGGAACTGGTAATCGGTTCTCAGGCAACCCGATCATGAGCCCAGATGGGAACACGATCCTGTTCGAGACCTACGCTTCGGATTTGATCGCCGGTGACTACAACGAGGCGCGGGATATCCTGGTGCTACGGCTGAGTCGGTCCGATACGGACGGCGACGGGGCTGCCGGACGATTGGGAACTGGCCTACTTCAACGGACTGCAGCGCGACGGGACCGGTGATTTTGACGGGGATGGACAAAGCGACGGGATGGAGTTCCAGGCCGGAACCGATCCGACCAACCTCGGCTCCGCCCTGCGGGTAATTACCCTTTCTCCGCCAACGTCCGGTCCAGTGCAGGTCTTCTGGAGCGCAGTGCCCGGGAAAAAATATCGCGTGCAGTTCAAGGCGTCGCTGTTGGATGTCGCGTGGACCGATCTTACCGGGGACGTGACGGCGGCGGACACCACCGGCTTCAAAGTGGACGCTTCGACCGGTGCAGCGGCGCAGCGCTTTTACCGGGTGCTGTTGGTGCCATAGGCTTGTAGCCGGGGGCGCCGTGGTTGCAGGGGTTTTACTCGCTTGGGCCAAGCCCGTCATTTCTCGATCACAAATTCATCCCGCACCTTGCCGTCCACGTCGTGCGCGCGATAGACGAGGCGGTTGCCGTTAATCTGGATATCGAGCACCTGGTAGGTTGAGACTTTGGTAAAGCCGACCTCAGTATAGTCGTGCGGCTGCTGCTCGTAGTGTTTCGTTCCGGAAACCGCAATTGTGTAGATCGTACCGTCCTTCGCCATCGCGACGCGTTGCTGGCCGCGCATGGGGTACGTGCGCAGGTAGGCGTGATCGTGACCCTGGAGCGCAAGGTCCACGTGATACTTGTCGAAGATCGGCGTCCAGAGATTACACACGTCCTCGTTGTCACGGTTGCCGCCGGAGGAATAGGCCGGGTGATGGTAGCTTACGAATTTCCACACCGCCTTGGTATTTGCGAGTTGCTTCTCCAACCAGGCGGTTTGCTTGTGCGCGTCAAGGTTCGAGTCGAGGATAATGAACTTGGCGTTGCTGTATTCGAAAGCGTAAGCGCGTTCGGGTGGAATCGTCTTCGGGCCGTTGCGCGGCAGGGCAAACTGCGCGAGGTAGAGCAGCGGCTGCGCGCCCTGATACTCGTGGTTGCCCAGCACCGGCACGAGCGTTCGACGATCGAACACGCCCTTCGAGTTTTCAAAGAAGCTGTCCCAGTCCCAACGTTCGGCGCCGCGGTTCACCAGGTCGCCGGCCATCAGGTAAAACGCCGCGTCCGGTCGCGCATGATAGGCGTTGTGCAACAGCACGCCCCAACGATCGAGGCCGTTTTGCGCGTCGCCCATGTAAACGAACGAAAATGGCGCCACGCCCGCGGGTGCCGTCGTGAATTCCGCCAGGTCGGTCCAGCCGTTCGGGGAGCCGTCACCGACGGAATAAACGTAGGTGGTGCCTGGCTTCAAGCCGCGCAATGCGACGGTGTGACGGTTGATTAGCGGATCATTGACGAGGGTGGGCGTCGCGAGCGGTTCGGTTGTGGCGCGTTTCGTCCGGGCGGATTTTACCTCGAGCGCAAGGCCGGCGGATTTGAGTTGATAACGGACGATGCCTTTCGTGATGTTGGTGGAGGTGCGCCACTGGATGGTTTGGCTGGTACGCGGATCGTCGCTCCAGGTCAGCACCACCTGATCCACGTGATCGGTCGCCGGGTATTGCGTCTTATTGAAGAGGCTGACGAGGCGCGCGTCTTCTTCGCTGTCGCTCTCCGTTTGCACCAGTAATTGACCTTCCAGTTCCGCCGGCACCGCGGGCAGCTTATCCGCCTGATCCACGTATGGCTCGACGCCGGCCACGAAATTGGCAGTGCGTAGTTGCGCAGGATAAAAGTCGGTGATTTTGATGGTACTGCCGGCCTGCCGGGGTTTGAGCAATACGAGATAGTGGGTGCCGCGACCGGTCAGGTTGTGAACCCCCAGCCCAATTTCGCCGGCGGGAAATTCCTTCTCCCACGTATCGAAGTCGCGGCGGGCGAGTTTGAACTTAAGCCCGGTGGGCTTGAAGCCGCGCCCCGCGAGCCAGAAAGGTTCGTCGCCCAGGCTGCTGTCGCGAACGATGGTGACCACGACGGGAACGTTGACACGGAAGCGCAAATGTTCGGTTCCGAGAATCTCACGGTCACTGGGTGTCAGGAACGCCTCGGCATCGGGCACAGTTAGTTCGATGAGCTGGTCAGCGGTCAACTCACGCTTCAGGCGCACGATAACACCGGCAACCGTATCGTGAATGGACGGGTGGCCATCGGTGTGGGCGACAGCGGGGCGCGACGCAAAGAACCCGAGCAGAGCGGCCAGGAAGGTGGTGAGAAATAGCGAATGTCGTTTCATAAAATTCCGTTTCATTTTCGTCGGGCAATTAACGGTATTGTAGGAGATAACGCGACGAGAATCCCACGGTGTTGCGCCGGGCATCGCAGCCTTGAGCTGGCTGGGTGTCCTGGGAGCGCCGGCATCCCTGCCGGCGTGTTGTGATGTAGCGGGCTCGTGAC
>JANYBF010000107.1 GCA_025360895.1 Verrucomicrobiota bacterium | reverse complement strand
CTTCGGATGCGGTGAGGTGAAGCGGATGCGTTCCAGTCCTTCGATCTCGTGAACGGCTTCGTTGAGCTGGACGAAGGGGGATGTGCCATGGGCGGTAGGGACGCGTTGCTGCGCGTCCCCAATGTTTGGGCCGAGCGGCAGCTCGGCCCTACCAGTTTGGGGGACACCCCGCTTGCCATAACTCGTTACAATCTGGCCGAGCAAAGTGATTTCCTTTACCCCCTGCGACACGAGCTGCCGGCACTCGGAAACGATGTCCTCGATCGAACGGCTGCGTTCCTCCCCTCGGGTGTAAGGCACAATGCAGAAGGTGCAGTATTGATTGCAGCCTTGCATGATGCTGACGAACGCTGTCACCGCCTTCGCCTTGTCCTTCGCGGCCCCATTCAGCAAATGTTCGCGAATCGTGCCTTCGCTCCCCTGCTCTTCCGCCGTCTCCACAATCTTGTGGCGTCGACCCGCGAAGATGTCGTCGAGATATTCCGCCGTGCGATGAAATTTCTGCGTGCCGACGACGAGGTCCACATCCGGCAGCCGGTCAATCAACTCCTGGCCCCGGCTCTGCGCCATGCAACCGAGGAAACCGAGCACGACATTGGGTCGGTTCTTGCGAATGTCGCCGGCGATGTTCTCCATCTTGTTGATGGCCTTTTGCTCGGCGTTATCGCGCACGCTGCACGTGTTGAGCAACACCACATCCGCGACATGCTCGGACGCGGCGAGCGTGTAGCCTTTGGCCACGAGCTGGGCGGCAACGGCTTCGCTATCGCGCTCGTTCATCTGGCAACCGTAAGTTTTGATATAAACACTCGGCATGGTCGGGGTGACTGCGGTCCCTGGAACTACAAAGGCTTTTTGTCTGCCGCTTCCAATTCTTCCACCACGCGGCGGACATGCTCCAACAAATCAGTTATCTCCACCCGGACAGCGGTTCGATCCGGTGAAGCCGCAGCCATTTCGATCCCCAGATAACGAAAGTCCACCGCGAAATCCGTATAGTCATCCAAACTTTTGAAGGCCGAAACCTCCGCGCCCTGCTTTGCCAGAAACTGGAGCAACAGAGCCAGATCGTGTTTCAGCGGATAAACCACCCCCAGCGCCGCCAGCCAGGCCTTCAGCGCCTTCTCTGCCGCTTGTTGGGCGTGAAAACCGAAAATCTCGTCGGCGAACACGACCGGGTCGGACATTCCCGCCAACGCGGCCAGGTCCTTGTTGGCCATCGTCAACAGCTGCCGGGCATGCTTAAGGTCGCTCATACAGCACGCGCCCTTCCCGCAGCGCCCGTCCCACCACATGGTTGAGACTGCCGCGCCATTCCTCGACGTAGGCCCGGCTATAGAGCAACAAATCTTTGGCCACGCCGAACCCAGACAACCGGGCCCGCAGTCGGCGCAAAAGTTCGTGGCGCGGTTGATCGGGGCCGAACTCCTCGTCCTGGACGATCAGCAAATCCACATCCGCGTCTGAATTCGCATCGCCTCTGGCCCGCGAGCCGAAGAGGATGATCTGCGCCGGTTGAATTTCCCGCACGATCAATGTCGTCATGCGACGTAGCACGTCCTCCGCTTCAAACTTGGATTCCGATTCGACAATTCTTTCCATAGCTTCCGGCGTACTTTAGCCGCCGCATTGACCGACGCAAGCACTCAACCCTTGGCCACGAGCTGTGCAGCGACCGCCTCGCTGTCGCGCTCGTTCATCTGGCAACCGTAAGTTTTGATATAGACGCTCGGCATGATGCTGAGGATGACTGAAGATTACGCGGAGCGTGATGACAAGAAAAGGCGGATTGTGCGCCGGCCCTCCGACCAGTCAGCACAATCCGCCAGCAACCCTAACCCAAGTTTACCCGCAATCGTATCCGAGGAACTGTCTCTAACTCAGAACTGATGACCGGAGGGAGATTGCCATCCCGCTCGGCGAGTAGGTCAGCCAGGGCCTCGTTCTTTATCTGCCCTGGCCATGATGATTGTCATCACACCCGCCATGCCGATCCGGCGTCACTGTCAGTTGGATCGTCACGTCGTGGGGCAAATCAAGTGGGTCGGTCTGCCAGTCTCCGAGCTCAAGCGGCTCAAAATGGAACGTGCCGGCGTAATGGATCGTGTGCTTGCCCCTGGGCAACGGGGCGAGCATCAGGAAATAACCGTCGCCCACGGATGTACCCGTTCCGCCGACGTTGGGGTCGGTTGGCTCAGGGCCACCAAAAATCCAAGGTGTGGGGGCGGTGAACTCGAACTGTGGCGTCGAGAAGCGAAAGGTTTGCAAATTCTTGACCGGCACCCCGTCAATGATACAGAAAACATCCACAATGTGGTCGGCAAACCATTTGGAGTTTGCTCGCTGCTCGTCTTCGGTATCCCCGTGAAAACCCGAATTCACGGTTTCCAGCGAAGAAGTTTCCACGTCGCGGATAGTCAGGAATAGGGCCTTGTCCTCGGGCATCGAGACGATGCGCGTCAACGGGCCATCGGGCGAGGACCAGAACCAGACCTTCCCCGATTGGCCGGCGCTGAAGTCAAAGAAGGGATCGTTCGGACTGTCGAGGAACGGATGCCCTTCGAGGGGCAA
>JANYBF010000364.1 GCA_025360895.1 Verrucomicrobiota bacterium | reverse complement strand
AGCTGTTCACGCTGAATTTTCACGGCCGCCGCATCAACGTCGAACGCCTCGAACGGCAGGGCTCCGGTTACGTCGGTAAGCATGACCGGGATTTTCTGACCGTGGGGGATCCGTGGTTTCGCGGCATTGATTTGATCGCCGGCCCGGACGGCGGCGTGTTCATCGCGGACTGGTCGGACACCGGTGAATGTCATGACAACGACGGCGTCCACCGCAGCTCCGGCCGCATCTACAAGGTGACCTACGGCGACCCCAAGCCACCCGCGTTCGGCGATCTGACCAAGCTCAGGGATGAAAAACTCGTCCCTTTGCTTTTCGAAAAAAACGAATGGGTGGCGCGTCAGGCACGACGGGTATTAGCCGATCGCTTCGTGGAAGCTGGAAAAGCCCCGAGTGTATCCAAGGAGTTGTTGCGAGCTTTTTCGCAGGAGCAGGAAACGCCACAAAAGCTCCGAGCGCTCTGGGCAATGGACGCCATCGGCGCGTTGTCGAGCGATTGGTTACTCCAACAAACCGTCAATCCGGACGAGTATATTCGAAGCTGGGCCGTGCGGCTACTCGCTGATCGGGTAGCAGCCGACGTCAGTCGGCTCACTTCAATCTCATCGGATGCAACTTTAAGCGGGCAACCTACCACGGCAAGTCAGAGCCTCCTTGCGTCGGCTGCTACGAGATTCACGGAACTTGCCCGCACCGATCTCTCGTCGTTGGTCCGGCTCTACCTGGCTTCGGCGCTGCAGAAGCTGCCGCTCGATTCGCGGCGCGAACTCGCGCTCGCCCTCGTCCGCCATGCCGAGGACGCCAATGACCACAACCTCGGTCTGATGATCTGGTTCGGGATCGAACCGCTCCTCAGCGCGCAACCCCTGACCGGCGTCGAGCTGGCAATCGCCAGCCAGCATCGCAGCGTGCGGCAGTTCATCGCCCGGCGTTTGGCCGAGGACATCGAAGCGAAACCCGAGGGACTGCAGCAACTGCTGGCGGCGGTGCAGAATTCCGGCGCCGACTTCACCCCGCAGGCGCAGGACCTTCTCCGCGGCATGAGCGAAGCCTTGCGCGGCTGGCGCAAAGCCAAGCCTCCAAAAACTTGGTCCGCCTTTGCCAGCCAGGCGAACACGAGCGACGACTCGGAAATTAAGGAACGCGTGCGGGACCTGAGCGTGGTTTTCGGTGATGGCCGCGCGCTGGGTGATGTCCGCCATATCCTGACCGACACCAACGCCGATCCCGTGGCCCGCCGCAACGCCCTGCGCACCTTGCTCGACAGCAACGCCGACAATCTCTCGCCGTTACTCAAACAGTTGCTGAACGAGGAAGCCTTCCGCACGGACGCTGCCATCAGCTTGCTGGAGATTGGCGATCCCGACGGCCCCGCCTTGGCCGTGAGCCGATACCAAACGGCGCTTGCCAGCGATCAGGCCCAATTGCTCGGCGCGCTGGTCACCCGTTCCAACGCCGCCGCCGTTTTGCTCCAAGCCATCGCTGATGGCCGGATTCCGCGCGCGGACCTCACGCCGTTTCATGCCCGCCAGATCACCAGCCTCAACGACGCGGCGCTCACCAAACGGCTCGGCGAAGTCTGGGGTTCGGTGCGCACCAGCGACGCGGAGAAGCGCGCGAGCAGCGCCCGCCTGCGCCAGGAACTTTCGGTAGAACGTCTCAAGTCTGCCGATCTCGGCCACGGGCGCCAACTGTTCAACCAGACCTGCGCCGCCTGTCATAAACTTTACGGCGAGGGTGGCAATGTCGGCCCCGACCTCACCGGCTCGGGTCGTTCGCAACTCGATTATCTCCTCGAGAATATTATTGATCCGAGTGCCGTGGTGGCAACGGATTACCGGATGACGGTTGCGACCTTGAAAGATGACCGGGTACTCAACGGCGTGCTGCGCGATCAGACCGCGCGCACTGTTACCATTCAAAGCCAGACCGGCTTGACGACCCTTGAGCGGACCGAGATTGAATCGTTGCAGGATTCAACCCTGTCCGTGATGCCCGAGGGTCTGCTCGAATCACTGAAGCCCGACGACCGCCGCGATCTCATCGGCTACCTGATGCACCCGCAACAGGTGGAATTACCAAGACCCACGGTCACCAAATGAATCGCACGTGGTTTGAGAGCCGGCGCAAAATAATCCTGTCCGGTGGCAGAACCAGCGCAATGTTTTCATCCCACAGCCACTCCCGCCAAATGCCGAACAATGAAGCAACCATTGACTAATTGCGTAGCTCGCACGCGTGATCCATTGAAGTTGCTTGTCCCCTGCCCTGCCGTCAGCGCCCACCATCGTTCCCGGAGACGATGGACGGCTTTTACATTGATCGAGTTGCTCGTCGTCATCGCCATTATTGCCATCCTGGCGGCCATGCTTCTGCCGGCGTTGTCGTCAGCCAAGGAAAAAGCCCGCCGCACCGGTTGTGTAAATGCTCTGCGGCAATTGGGTTTGGCGCTGCAATTATACGGCGGCGACAACAACGACAAACTTCCCCAGGGCAACCGCGACGACGGATATACCCACACCATCTGGATCAGTACCAACACCTTCAACGCCATCAAGCAGTACAGCGCCACTAACATGATTAACTGTCCGAGCTTGGAGGGAACTTTTCAGTATTATCGAGCACCCTACGGTTGGGTGATTGGTTACAGTTACAACGGGGGCCACAAGAAGCCTGCGGCCGGTTGGCCGGGTGAACCGGCGCCGAAATGGATTTCACCGCAGAAATTTACGGATACTCCTGGTCTGACTTTGGCGGCTGATCTGAATGCCTGGACCGACGCCGCACCGGGATGGGTCATTGCCCCGCACGGCCGGGGCGGGGCGGTGAAACAACATGGCGATCCATTTCTTTTAGTGAACACCAAAACCCTTCCCAAAGCTGTCGGCGCCGTGGGCGGGAATAGTCTGTTGCTTGATGGTTCGGCGAGCTGGAAAAACATCAACAAAATGAGCAATTACTGGCCGTCGCCCGATGGTGGATACTGGAACGCTTGGTAGCCATGGTCCGCAGGCAAATCTGATATGCATGTTTCCTTGGTGCGTTTCTTTTCTATTACCATCGCTCTGCTCACGACTGCGCAACTCATGGCCGCCGGGGCTGCGCGCGAGAAAACAACCCTCACCGTCGAGGGTGATTCATTACGCTTGACCATCGGAAACAACGCGCACACGCTCGATTTCACTGACAAATCCTCCGGCACCAATTACGCCATCCAAAATCCCACGGTGGCATTTGCGCGGGTGAAGAAAGCCGGGAAATTCTTTGCGGCGACGACCGCCGGCCGGACCGATGGCCGATTGGTTCTCGAATTCGCTGGTGCTGGCGTCACGGCCACGCTGCGGGTTACGGGTGCGAAACATAGTGTCCTGGTCGAGGTGCTTTCGGTTACTGGCGACGGCGTGGAGGAATTTGTCTTTGCCGAGGTGCCGCTCACTTTGAAAGGCGCGGAGGCGGAGCCGTTCGCCGCCTGTGCGCTGGCGTTGAATCTCCAGACGAACGTGCGCGAGTTGCCGCGCGCGGCGAGCCGGATGGAAGCGAGTTGTTATCCGCGCTTCGGTTTTGCCGGGGCGAAGGTCGCGTTGATCGGTTGCCCGCAAAAGGATTTGCGCCGAGTCATCCAGGAAGTGGTGACCGCCGCGCCGGATCTGCCGCATTCGCCTATTGGCGGGCCGTGGGCGCTCGACGCGGAGATCAATCAAGGCTCATACCTGTTCAACTTTTCAGATCTCTCCGAGGAAAAGGCCGAGGATTGGATCAAACTCGCGCGCAGTCTGGGGCTGAACCAGATTGATTTCCACGGCGGCGGCTCGTTCCGCTTCGGCGATTGCGAACCGAATCCGAAGACTTATCCAAAGGGGCGTGCCAGCCTAAAAGCCGTCGTGGACAAATTGCACGCCGCCGGACTCAAAGCCGGGCTGCACACCTACGCGTTTTTCATCGACAAGAAATGCCCATGGGTCACGCCTGTACCGGACAAGCGATTGGCCAGAGACGCCACGTTCACGCTGGCCGAATCGCTTGACGCCAGCACCAACCCGGTCCCGGTATCTGTCACGGAGCCGACGACCAACATGTCGGCCATCACCGGCTTCTTCGTCCGCAACAGCGCGACGTTGCAGGTGGACGATGACTCATCCTCTACTCGGGCGCGAACCAGACCGCGCCTTACGGCTTCACCAACTGTCAGCGTGGGGCCTTGGGCTCGCGCGTGGCGCCGCACGCGAAAGACGCGAAGGCTTACCACTTGAAGGAGTGCTTCGGACTGTTCGTCCCGGACGGCGACACGGACATGCTGGCGGAGGTCGCGGCGGCCACGGCGCGGACGTTCAACGAGTGCGGCTTCGACATGATGTATCTCGACGC
>JANYBF010000342.1 GCA_025360895.1 Verrucomicrobiota bacterium | reverse complement strand
CTCTCGACGGATGGCTTGCCCACCGGCGAAACAGAGTCTGGCGTGGGCAATCCTTTTCTCTTTCACGGCATGGAGTGGGATACGGAGACCGGCTGGTATCATGATGGCGGGATGGCGGGCGAAAATCCGCTCTACGATCCGCAGACCGGTCGAGCCGGGCGCGGAAAGGTGAAAGACGTCAAGCATAACGGGATGGGCTTCGCCGCCAACAATCCGTGGAGCGGAGGCGCGCCCGATGCGATGAAGAACGGCACGGTCAAATTCTTTAACGAAGCCAAGGGCTTTTGAAGGGTGGCGGGCGGCGGCGGTAGTGGTGGCACGAAGGCCCAAGACCATAACTCCAGCCGGTCCAATAAGCATAGCATCGCTGGCCCCCTACGGTGTGGCGGTAGCGGGGGTTTCTTGCTGAAGTAGGAGGAAGGCGGACGCCACACGCCGTTTCAGAACAAGGATCGGCCGCAGTTCCGCATGTTCACAACCGTGAGCAACGTGCAAAAATCCAAGCACGACGCCGCGATGGCCGCTATACAGAACATCTGTTAATCCAGTTCAAATTCCTTGAGCCCGTTCAGGAGCTTGACGAGTGGCTTTTTGGCCTTTCTTCCGCAACAGGAAATCCGCGACGAGTAGATAATCCATGTTCATCTGCGTTAACCCGGTCACTGCCGGCCCCGAACGGGCATCAGGCCAAAGTGCAAGATCAGCCAGACCGGCACGGCGAAAGCCACAATCGCGATCAATCGCATCCCGGACCACGCCAGGTAATGCGCCTGGATTGGGAAGATCGCGATCATAAAATAGTTCGCAAAGCGCGTGTGGCCGAGAAAGCGTCCGTACTTGGGAAAGCGTTTGCGCAAACCGCAGACCAGCGCCACCACCCCCAACCCCAGTACGGTGAACGTGACCAGCAGATTGACCGGCAGCATGGCTCCGAGTTCCAGATGCGGCCCGCCGCGCGACTGGAAATAGGGGTACAGCCACTGCGCCGCCGCCCAGAGAAAGCTGAAACCGGTTTGAATCGCCGTGCGAAAGTTCGCCTTCGCCGAAGTCAGCTCGTTCAGCAGCAAACCGAAGTATAAGGGCACAATGCCCCAGACCAATTCCAGATGCTGGAACGGAGTCGCGATCAATTCAACGATGGTTGCCCAATAGGTGGTCATCATGCCTTATTTGCCTCCCAAGGTAGGGTTGGGGCCGCGTGCCGTCCAGCCGGCGCATTCCTTCATGCGGAAAATCTGGGAGCGCCGGCATCCTTGCCGGCAGCAAAGCCCGGCGGCGTACTTATGCCTAACTCGGCCCGCGTTGAATCAAGCGGATCGCGTCCAGGCGCAGGCGGGCGCTGCCGAGATGCTGATCCAACGCGCGCTGTTGCTGAACCAGCAAGGCGATCTCTTCGGCGCGGACGCTGCGGTTGACCTTTTGCAATTCTCGCAGCCGCGCGATTTCATGGTCGAGCTGGATATTCATTTCCTTGCGGGCCTGCGCGACGATGCCTGGCACCTGTCGGTTTGCCATGCTCTGCCCTTTTTCGATCAGGCTGGGAAGCAATTCCTCGCGCACTTCCGGTTGGTCCAACAGCGCGAAGGCTTCACCTTTTTTCAGATGACGCGTAAGCGTCTCCGGCGTTATGGCGCTTCCCGCATCGTTACCACGATGATCCACCAGCACGCGCACCGGTGTCGGCGGCAGGAAACGATCTACATGCAGCGGCGGCGGTGCAATGCACTCCAGCAGGTAAATCGTTTCCACATATAACCCGGTCGTCTTGGCATCCGGCCATTTCGCGAAGCTGCTGTTGCCTTTCTCGGAGCCTAACAGCAGATCAAGGGCGCCAGTGACCAACGGATGATCCCACGTCAGAAATTGAATATCCTCGCGCGCCAACGCGCGTTGCCGGTCGCAAGTGACGGTGAGGCCCTCCGTGGGCAGACCCGGGAAGGATTCGGCGAACACGCCCGCCGAACCGAGTTGATAGGTGCGCCGGGTTAATTCTTCGACGTGGATGGCAAAGTGATCAAAGACTGCAATCATGAATTCGTCCAGTGCCGGATCGGCATCGGGTTGGCGAATCGCCTGCACGATCTTGGCGCCGACTTCCGGGCGAAATGAATTCAACTCCAGCAACCGGTCGCGACCTTGCTCCAGTCGCGCGGTCAGTTCCTTCCGCGCGGTTTGCGTTTCCGCGATCAGGTGGTCCAGTTCCGCGCGGGCGGTCGCTTCGGTTTCGTGGAAGTCCTGCGCCAGATCGTGAACGCGCGCGCCGAAACGCTCCAACAGTTCATGGCCGCCATGCAGATTCTTTTCAAACGAGTTGAGGCCAGAGTGATACCAGCGCGCCAAGACTTCCTGGGAACTACCGGCGACGAACGGCACATACACCTGGATTTCCGAAGCCTGCCCGATGCGGTCGAGGCGGCCGATGCGTTGTTCCAGCAATTCCGGATCGAGCGGGAGATCGAACATGACGAGATGATGCGCGAACTGGAAGTTCCGGCCTTCGCTGCCAATCTCCGAGCAGATCAAAATGCGCGCGCCGTCTTCCTCCGCGAACCACGCTGCGTTGCGATCCCGTTGCACCAACGTCAGCCCTTCGTGAAACATTCCCTGCTTCACATTCAGTCGCTGGCGCAACGCCGCATCAAGGGCCTCAACTTTAAGTTGCGTGCGACAGATCAGCAGCACCTTGTGCGGCTCCACCGTTCGCAATAGATCCGCCAGCCAATCAATTCGTATGTCCTTGGAGAAATCCGGCTGGAAATTCGCGAACACCTTCGCATCAGTATCGGTGGCGAATTCTTTTGCCAGCGCGGCGAACACTTCCGTGTTGCCAGCCGGCACGGCCAACGAACACAGCTTGGCGATTCGTTTGGGAAACCCGGCGATGGTGGTGCGGGTGTTGCGGAACATCACGCGACCGGTGCCGTGTTGATCGAGCAAAGCGTCCATCAACTCCTCACGAACGCCGCCCACGGCGCGCGCGATTTGATCCAGCTGGAACCGGACGTTGGCTTCGGTGTCCGCCAGAATCCGCGCCAAGACCGCAACATCGCTCACCGTGAGCTGGTCATTGTGGAGAATTTTCTCCACCAGCCGTGCGACATCCCGGTAGCTCTCCGCTTCATGGATAAACTCGTTGAGATCGTAATACCGATCGGGATCCAGCAACCGCAACCGCGCGAAATGACTAACCATGCCGAGTTGCTCAGGCGTGGCCGTCAGGAGCAGCAGGCCGGGTGTCTGGCGACCCAGTGCCTCAACCACCGCGTATTCCGGACTCACGGCCGCCGGCGCCCAGCCGAGATGATGGGCTTCATCCACCACCAGCATGTCCCACCCGGCCGCCAGCGCCTGTTTCACTCGCCGCTCCTTGTGGGTGAACAGTCCGATGCTGGCGAGCACCAGTTGATCATCGAGAAAGGGATTCGATTCAGGATTGGCAGTTTCGATGGCGTCGCAACGTTCCTCGTCGAAGATGTGAAACCAGAGATTGAAGCGGCGGAGCAACTCGACGAACCACTGATGCACCAGTGATTCCGGCACGAGGATCAACACTCGTTGCGCGCGACCAGTGAGAATCAGCCGGTGCAGAATCAAACAGGCTTCGATGGTTTTGCCCAAGCCGACTTCATCCGCCAGCAACACGCGCGGCACCAGCCGTCCCGCCACTTCGGCCGCGATGTACAGCTGGTGGGGAATCAGCTCAATCCGGCCGCCCACGAACCCGCGCACCTTGGATTTGCGTCGGCGATGCTGATGTCCCAGCGCGGCAACGCGCAGATCGAAGACTTCCGTGGGATCAAGTTGCCCGGCGAGCAGGCGTTCCTCGGGTTGGTTGAAACTGATGGCATCGCTCAGTTCGGTTTCGCACAGCTCTTGCCCGCCGCCCCGGTAGAAAATAAGTCTGGCCCGCTCAGCTACCGATTCCACGATCAAGGCCGAGTTCGTCTGGCTCGTGACGGTGTCGCCCACCCG
>JANYBF010000341.1 GCA_025360895.1 Verrucomicrobiota bacterium | reverse complement strand
CGCAGCTTCACGCAGCAACGAATTGAAGGTCGCCCCGGGAACGGCACCAACCCTGTGAACTTCATCCACGACACGATGTTTATTCCGTTGCGCGCCGGGAACATCACGGTCACGGCGCAAGGCTTTGAATCCGGGAGTTTGTTTGGCGGTGCGCTCCTCATTCCGGGCGAACTCCCGGGCGTGAAACTGGTGGATTCCGATCCCGTGACGATCGCGGTACGACCGTTACCGAAGGCCGGTGAGCTGCCGGGCTTCACGGGCGGGATCGGCCACTTCACGATTGATCCGCCCATACTCACGACGAATCGGCTGCGCGTCGGCGAACCGGTGCGGCTCACGGTAACGGTTCGCGGTCAGGGAAATCTGGGTCGGCTGTTACCGCCGACGCCTACGTTCAGCAGCGAGTGGCAGGTGCTTTCGGAAAACTCGGAAACGCCACCCGCGCTGATTCACGCCCGTGGCTTCGTCACGTTCAGTTACTCGCTGATCCCGATGTCGACGGCCACGCAAGCCACGCCGGAATTACCGTTCAGTTTTTTTGATCCCGCGCGCGCGACGTATCTGGATCTGACCATTCCCTCGGTGCGGGTCACGGTAATGCCGGGCCCGCAACCGACCGATACCCAGGCGCTGGCGCTGGCGGAGTCGCAGAAATTCAGCGGGGCGAATGAACCCGTTCTGAGCGAGCTCGCGACTTCGCCTGGAAAAACCGCGACGAGCTTGGTGCCGTTGGCCCTGCGCGGATGGTTTCCGCTGGTGCAAGTCGCTCCGGTGGTCGGCTTTGTGGGGTTGTGGGTGTGGGATCGGCGGCGGCGTTATCTGGAGGCGCACCCGGACATCGTGGTCCGCCGGCGTGCCCGCCAAGCCTTGCGGCAGGCGCGGCGCGAGTTGCAGACAGCGGTGCGACAGGGTAATGCCGTCCGGTTGTTGGAATCCAGCTTGGCGGCGATGCGGGTCGCCGCCGCTCCGCACTTTCCGGCGGAACCACGAGCGTTGGTGGGTGCGGATATATTGGCGCTCTTCACCGATCAGGAACGACAAGGCAAACTCGGTGCGATCGTGCGGCAATTGTTCGCCAACGCCGATGCCGCCCGTTTTGGAGCGCACCCGCCGGACGGGCGCGAATTGTTGGCGGCGCACGCCGACATCGAAAGCATGTTGAGCCGGTTGGAGGCGATGCTGTGATGATGAAACGAAATATTTTTTCCACTGTTGTCCTGTTGGGATTTGTTTTATCCGCCGGAGCGGGCCCGACCTTGGATGAATTGTTTCGGCGCGGAATGGAAACATATCGGACGGGGGATTTTGCAACGTCGGCGAAATGGTTTGGTGAATGTGTTACGCAGCAACCAAGTTCCGGTGGGTGGCAAAATCTTGGGCTGGCCGAGTGGCAGAGCGGGCAGGTTGGCGAGGCAATTCTAGCATGGGAGCGGGCAGGTTGGCTCGACCCGGCGAACCACGCAGCGCGGGCAAACTTGCAGTTCGCGCGCAAAGCCGCCCAGCTAGAATCGCCCATCCTCGAATGGCACGAAATCCCTTCCACCTGGGTTTCGGTCAATGCGTGGGCGTGGCTGGGTGGCATAAGTCTTTGGATCGCCGTGGGGCTGATTACGTTGCCCGCTTTTCTTCGGCGGCCCCGAGCCACTTGGTCGCAGGCCCTGGCCGCAACGGGACTGGCCGTTTTTCTGTTAAGCCTGCCCGCTCAGATTGGAGCTCACACGCGCACTCGGATTGGTTTCGTCATTAGCCCCGGCGCGGCCTTGCGACTCTCGCCAACGCACGACGCCGAAACCGTAACGCGACTGGCCGCAGGCGAACCTGCTCGCCGTGAGGCAATACGGGGAAATTTCGTGTTCGTCCGCACGAGCCGAAGCGCAGGCTGGTTGGAGCGCGACCAATTCGCGCTGATTTGCCCAAGATAATCGCGCTTTACAAGCGCAACGCCGACTCGCACGCTGATGGCTGTTATGGATAAATTTTGGAGTATTTTCGCAATGCCAATCGGCTTGACCCTATGTTTTGGTCCAGCGGTGGTGGTATGGTGGCTCACAAAAGATAAAAGCTCCGGCCCTGACAAGTCGTAGGATCGGCATTGAGTTTACCGGCGGGTTGTTCGCGCAATTATCGCCCAATCGGTGACGGTTTTTGCAACCAGATCGGCTTGTTCAACGAACCAGTCAGTGCCCAAAAAACTC
>JANYBF010000337.1 GCA_025360895.1 Verrucomicrobiota bacterium | reverse complement strand
GCTGCGCAGGCCGTGCCGTTCGTAAATCGGCACGGCGAAGTCCCGCCAGCGATTGCGAAAGGCATCGAGCTTGCCGGGCAACACCGAGTAAATGCGCAGGTCAAACCCGCGCGGATTTTTACTGGCGGTGAAATCATACTTTGCGTCCGGCGCGGGGCTTAACGGCAGGGCATTGATCTGGTCCACGGTCTTGCCATGCTTCGCATTCGAGGCCGCGTAACCGGCTTTGAATTCCGGGTCGGCCCCAAAGTCCTTCTCCTGTCGCTGAAGTTCCGCCCGACTCGGAGCCGACATCAGGTAAACAAACACCCCGCCGTTGGTGGTGCCCGGTGCGGTCCAGTAGCCCTCTGTTTTGATGCCGTGCTTGCGCCGCACGGGTTCAACCGTTTCACGGAAACGCTCCCGCACGCCGTCCATCTGATTGGTCGTGATGTCGTAGATGCGCAGTTCGTAATAGCGGAGCGCCGCCGGATCCTCGACCGCCGAGCTGACCAGGCACGACGCGAGCAAGAACAGATAGATGCTCGGAAAGTTCATTTCGATGATCCGGTTGGAACGCCACCGCACCTCGCATCCGCGTGCGCGTCGCACGAAATAATGGGAAAACCCCCGTGGTCTGGGAACGCGGTTCGGTATTGCATCGCGCCACTTTGCCCGAAACAACTTGAACCGGCTTGCACAGTCTGATCTTTCTTTTGGACGATTCATACTGCGGGAAGGGGAATGGTGGGCCCTGTGGCGAAGCCAAGGTGACGGGTCACCGCGCACAAGACCGAAATCAATCGCCGCGAATTTATTTTGGGTCGGCTGGTTGAGGCTTGCCCTTGAGCGAGGCGAGATAGGCAATGAGATCACTGAACTCCTCCAACGACAGGGCTGAGGCCAGACCTTCGGGCATGAGCGAAAGCGCACTGTTGCGCCGGGCCTTGATGGCCGCGCGCGGCAGCTTGTGCTCGCGACCGGAACTGTCGAACAAGGTTAGCGTATCGGCGGTTTCACCCTTAAGCACGCCGCTCACCTCCTCGTCGTCCGATGTCTCAAGGATGATTTGCTGATAGCCCTCTCGGACGGCCTTGCTTGGATAAAGCACCGCTTCCGCCAGCGCCCGTCGGTCGAATTGCGCACCAATGCCGCTGAGATCCGGACCGATGGCAGTGCCCTGGGCGGCGACGCGATGGCAAAGCGTGCAACTCAAACCACTCGGCGCGGCGAATAGTTTTTGACCGCGCTCGGGATCGCCGGTGAGTTTCACTGCCGCGTCCATGTATTCGTCGAGCGTGTATTGTTTAATCTGCCTTGCGAAGATTGGGCCTGCCTCGGCCTGCTTATTCCCGGCGTAAATGTGGCGCAGTTCCGTCAACGCTTGCGGTGAAAGCGAGCCAGCTTTCGCCTCCACGGCGTTTTGAACCTTGTCTTTGATGTCGCGGATGGCCAGATGCGCGGCATTACGTTCGGTTGGATTCCGCGAGGCAAGCCCGTCGAGCAGAGCTTCAATGGCGCGCTCGTCCGGCGTGCGGGTGAGCGCAACCAAAGCCTCGGCGCGCAATGTTTCGTCCGCATACGCCTTGAGGAGTGCGGGCACGGCCAGGTTGGATTTGAGATCCCCCAGGGCGTGGACGACGGCGCGGCGGACCTCGAGCGCAGGATCGGCCAGACCATTTTCGAGCGCGGGCAGAGCCGCCGCGCCGCGCAATTGACCCAACGCCCGGTAGGCCGCCGCGCGAACGGAGGCAGCCGGGTGCTTGGTCAGCGGTTCGATGGTGGTGGTGGCGGACTGCGCACGAAGTTTTCCCAAGCCCGTGACGGCTTGAGCCAGCGCGTCCGCCTCGGCGCCGGGCGCAGTCAAAAACCCGGTCAGCGCCAGGATCGCTGGCTCGCCGCCAATCTCCTGCGCCGCGGCAATCGCGGCCAAGGTGGTTTCAGGGGTGCCCTTCTGCTTCAACGCGCTGGCAACTAATGGGAGCGCCGCCGCATCCTTCATCGCCCCCAGAGTGCGCAGAATAGTGGCGCGGCTGGCGGAATCCGTTTCGTGCGGAAAGATTTCCCGGAGCGCCGGCGCGGAGTTGGTGTCGTGAGCAATGGCAAGTCCCGCAATGCCGGCGCGGCGCAACTCGGAATTTGTTTCGCGCAACCCATGGCGGAGGGTCGCCAGCACGGAGTCCGTGCCCGGCCAGGTTTCGGTTTTCGGCGGCGGCGGCTGGAGCGCGGGATGATAGGCCCACCACTGGCCTTTCCAAGCCGGGACCCGGTGGTGCAGGGATGCAATCAAGTCCAACGCCTGGCGGCGGACGACGGACGGTTGTGCGGTATCTTGAAATAGCTTGATCAGCGCGGCCAGTAATTGTTCATCGAAAGTCTCGCGCAACGCAAAAACGGTCCCTTCGCGAACGCGAGCGCTGTCATTCGTCAGCCCCGACACGATCGCCGGCCACGCCAAGGGTGCGGCGATACCGATATGATTCAGTGCGGTGAAAGCCGCATAACGCGCGAACAAATCCTGCTGCTCCAGTGCGGTCAAAAGCCCGGGCACAGCTTGCGGATGACCGATGTGCCCGAGTGCGGTGGCGGCTTGAAAACGGATGGCCGCGTCCGGATCCTTCAATCCTTGGCCCACGACGGTCACCGCGTCCTTCGCGCGGCGGGCTCCGAGTTGTCGAATGGCTTGGCGCCTGACAATCGGATCCGCATCGCGACTGATGGTGAGGATGTCTTTGCGAGCAGATTGGCCGCCGTCCCAAGCATCCAGCGCCCAAAGCGCGTGACTGCGGGCGAGCGCCGAAGCTGAGTTGTCCCGCAGAACGGCCGCCAATTCATTCGTCGCCGCCCGATCGGTGAGCCTTCGTTGTGCGGTCAGGCGAACGTTGCGTGAGGGATGCGAAAGGCCACCAACCAGTTCGCTGGTGGTCGCTACAAATGGCTGGCCCGAGGCGGCGGCGACATACCAGGCGGGCTTTGGGGCGCTAAAATCCTTGCCCGTCCAAGTCAGTTTAAGCAGTCGCCCAACACTGATCTCTTCCTTGTCATCAAGATGCTGCCAGTCGCAGATGTAGATGCTCTTGCCGTCCGGGCCGAGGGCGATGCCCACCGGACGAAAATCTCCCGGCGGATTTGGAAACAAATCCTCTTTCGAAATGGCGCGGTAAGTTCCGCCCGCCCGCTCAATCCGCACGCGCATGATCTGGCGCTTGCCGAAATCGGAGAGAAATACGTTGCCCTGAAATTCCGCAGGCAGCGCATCTTCGGTGTTGGCAAAAACGCCGCACGCCGCGCCCGCGCCGTAATCTTCCATCATCCAGAGCGTGTACGGTCGTTGCGGAATAAAGTCGTGCGGGTAGCCGTAAAACCCGGCGTCCACCATGTGCGTGAATCGCCCCATCCAGTCGTGTTCGTCAGTGTTGTCATAGGTGAACATTTCGTCCTCGGCGTTGAGCGCCACATCGAGAATGTTTCGCACACCGTCGGCAACAATCGAAAGCTGCGTGCCCTCGGGCCGGATCCGAAAAATACCGCCCGTGAAGAGATCCGCCCGTGAGCCGTCCGTGCCCTTGGCGCCGTGCAACCCTTTGTCGCCACTGGCACCATAGAAAAAGCCATCCATACCCAGGTGGAAATTCGCCGGCACATGATCGTTCCAGTTCAACGCCGAAGGTTCCGGCAAGGTCTGCTCGATCAACTCGCGGCGATTACGGCCCACGCCGTTATCATCGTCGAACACGC
>JANYBF010000318.1 GCA_025360895.1 Verrucomicrobiota bacterium | reverse complement strand
CACCGGCAACCTGCTCTGGGGGCGGAACGGACGCGCCCCGCCGTGCTTCAGTCCACATCCGCACCCAACTCGACATTCCAATAGGCCAGGTCAATAAAGTGCTTCCAACTGTCGTGGTGGTGAAGCGTAAAGTTGATTTGTACAAACGGGCGCCACTTGGGCCGCTTGGGTTTGCGAACCAGATGGAGGCCGGCCTCGTGCGGGGTGTGATTGGCCTTGCGGGTGTTGCACGCGATGCAGGAGCAAACAATGTTCTCCCACGTGGTCGGCCCGCCGCGGTCGCGCGGGATCACATGGTCGAGATTCAAGTCCTTCCGATCAAACGTCCCGCCGCAGTATTGGCAGGTGTTCTGGTCGCGCTCAAAAATGTTGTGTCGCGTGAACTTCACTTCCTTCTTCGGCAGCCGGTCGTAGGCGAGCAGCAGAATCACGCGCGGCAGCCGGATACGGAAAGAGATGGTGCGGATGGATTCGGGATGCGGCGCTTGCTGGGACAAATCATGCCAGGCGGAAAAATTGTAGGTCTGGAACGAGCCGTCGGCGTGATCGAGAACAACCTGCGCATGGCCTTGGAACAGCAGGGTGAGCGCGCGCCGCGCGGTGCAGACGTTGACCGCCTGCCAAAGGCGGTTCAGCACGAGCACATGTTGGTTTAGCACCGAGCTCATAATTCAAACGACGCTGGCGCGGAGGCTAGCATGGAGCCGGCGCGAATGTCAATTTCCGCGCTCAAAGCGTTGCCTTAAACCAAGGTCGTCCGCTAACCTTGCCGGATGAAACAGTTGTTCGCCCTTTTGGTTCTGGTGCTGGCCATCGGCACATTGCCCGCCCGCGCGCAAAGTGCGGACGACCAATACGTCGGTATTTACAATCTCATTCAGCAGGCCGACGCGTTGGCAGACGCCCAGCCCGCCGAGGCCTTGACCAAATATCTGGCGGCCCAGACTTCCCTGCAACGCCTGCAACAACTCAATCCCGACTGGAATCCCAAAGTCGTCAACTTCCGACTCAGTTATCTCGCGGATAAAATTTCCGAACTGCCCAACGCCAAACCCCGCCCCCCGGCCCCGGCGGTTAAAACAACGCCGGGTAAACCAGCCGGGGCGGCACCGGCGCCCGCGCCGGAAATCAAGCGGCCGCCTTTGACCGAAGCCGAGCAGCAAATTCAACGGTTGCAGGACGACGTGCGCCGGTTGCAGGGAGACAAGGCGATTTTGGAAGCGAAGGTTCGAGAGGCCCTTGCCACGCAGCCCGCCGCGATTGACCCGCGCGAACTCGTCAAGGCCCAGGAAAAAATTCAATCGTTGCTCAAGGAAAACGAATTACTCAAAGCCACCGCCGGCCCGGAGCAAGGCAAACCCACGCCGGTTGCGGATACCAAGGAGCTGGAGGAAACCAAGCTTGCCCTCGGGGAGGCCAATCGCCGACTGGCCGAGCAAACGGCACGCGCGAGTTCACTGGATGTTGAAAAGGACGCGCTACAGAAGCGGCTCGCCGTCCTGGTCACCGACACCGAAGGCACGAATAATCCCGCCAGTCTCCGGCAGCTCCTGCAGGAGGCCAATCGCAGGGTGGCCGAGCAGACCGCTGGCGCGCGGCAGCTCGTGGCGGAGCAGGAAGCGTTGCAGCAGCGCGTGAAAAAATTATCCGCAAGTGCCGAAGCCGCCGAGGCGGTGCGCGCCGAAAACGAATTACTCAAGCAACAACTCGCACAACTCCAGCGCGCGACCCCACCAGCCAACGTTGTGGAGGAGAGCAACCGACGCTCCGCCGAAGCCGAGTCCCGCCTGGCCGCGTTACAATCGGATGCCGAGGTTTTACGCCTCGAAAAGCGCGCGCTCGAAAACCGGTTGAAAACGAACACCCCAGCTCCAGCCAAGAGCTCCAACAGTCGGGCAGCGGACCGGCAGCGCATCAAACAACTGGAGGGGGAGCGCGCCGCCGCGCAGCAAAAACTGGCGGCCGTGAGCAACCCGCCGCCGCCGGACTCGAATCAAGAGCTGACCGCCAAGGTGGAAAAGTTGACGCAAGAGATCGCCGGGTTAAGCGCGCGGCTTAATGTGTTTGAGGCGCAGAAGGTACCGTACAGCGGCGAGGAACTGGCGATGTTCAAGCAGTCCGCACCGCAGCCGATCAAAGCGGACAGCGCCGGCGGAAAGAAACAGATTCACCAACTGCCGGCGGGCACGATGGCGCTCGCCGCCGAGGCCCAACGGCATTTCGCCGCGCGGCAGTTCGACCAGGCCGAGGCGAAGTATCAGGC
>JANYBF010000248.1 GCA_025360895.1 Verrucomicrobiota bacterium | reverse complement strand
ACGTTAAGCGGCAACGCGACCCTCGTGGTGCGCGTGCCCCAGCGTTTGCAAGCGCCCGTGCGGTTCGCCGACGGCAGTTGGCTCGTCACGTCCGGCGATGCCGATGGCGGCGCGCTACTGCCGGAAGACCTCGCGGCGTTGGAAGTTCAGGCCAGCACGAATCTCGTGAACTGGGCAGCCGTGCCGGGCGCGCCCGCGTTGACCAACGGCTCGCTCGTGCTGCACGATCCGGGCAGTACGAATTTCCCCGTGCGCTTTTACCGGATGGTGGAACATTGATAACGTTGTGCCTCGCACCCCGGCAACTTTTGAAATCGTGGACGGTTTCCAAGAATCGCGACAAAACCTTCCGACCCATGATATGTCCCAAGTGGGACCCAGAATGTGCATGCGGCGGTTTATGGTTCCAATGCGCAATGCGCGTATCGTCGGAGGTTTCCATGAACCCGAAGGTGGGGCGCGTCAGTCCCTGCTCGCCGCAGTTTGCCACCGACGTTCCGGACGGCGCGCCCGGAGTGACGCACCCTACCAACACTCTCGCCGCGCATTCACTTTGATCGAATTGCTGGTCGCCATCGCCATTATCGCAATTCTCGCCGCGCTGCTCCTGCCGGCGCTGTCCACCGCCCAGGTCCGGGGCAAACAGATCACTTGCCTCAACAACTTGAAACAACTGGCATTGGGCGACCAGATGTACGCCAGCGACAATGAGGGTAAGCTGGTCGGGAATGCGCCGGAAGGATTCGGCAACAATCCCTGGGTCGCCGGCACCATGAAGAGTCCGACCGATTCCACCAACCAAACCTTCATCCGGCAGGGCAAACTCTTCCCGTACGCAAATCAGTTGGCCACCTACCGTTGTCCATCGGACCGGTCGCAAACACAGGGTATGCCGCGCGTGCGGAGTTATGCCATGAATGGCTGGATGGGCAGCCGCTACATGGAAACCGATTCCGGCCAAAGCGGCTTCCGAACTTTCGTCAAAGACACCGAGACCGCCGCCGCCGGCCCCGCCGCCTTGTGGGTCCTGACGGACGAACATGAGGCGAGCATTGACGATGGCTGGTTTCTCGTGACCATGAACGATAGCCGGCCGTTCGCGAGTTTTCCCGCGACGCGCCATCAGCAAGGGTACAATCTGAATTTTGCCGACGGCCATGCGCAAACTTTCAAATTGCGCGATCCGAGCAGTCAATTCCCGGTTCGGCAGGGGCTCAGCCCCAAAAATTCCGACTGGCTCCGACTCAAGCAGGTGACCACCACCCGGTAACCCCAACCCTTGGCTTACCCCGGCGACAACCCGCGCGCGGTCTGTTCGATGATTTGAAACAGCGCTTCGATCACACTGGTCCGTTGCCCCTGCCACAATATGCCGAAGGTCACCTCGTCGAATCCCTCCAGAGCCAGTCGCATCACTTTGGGATTCAACTTCAACGTCGGCAAATGAACGGTGACGCCGAAGCCGTAGCCGCTCGCCACGTAGGTTTGCACCATCTCCACGCTGCTCACCTCGATGCCGCTAAACCAGTCCACCTTGCGTTTTGTCAACCCGTCCTGAAACGCCCGCCGGATCGGTTCGTTGCTTGGCACGGTGATGAGGGCTTCCTCGATGCGATCCCGCTGCCATAATTCCTCGGCGGATTTCAGCCGGCTCGCTTTTGGCACCAGCAACACCAGCGGCAGTTTGAAAAGCGGGATGGCGTTGACGCCCGCTGGTGGTTTCCCGCCCAACAACCCCACGGACAAATCAATCTCCTGCTGCAACAGCCAGGTCACCACCTGCGGGTGATAACCCTCCCGCAACGTCACTTTCAGTTTGGGAAACTTCTGTCGCAATTCCTGCAGCACTTTCGGCAGAAAGTTGCGCAGCGCTGTTTCCGCCGCCGCGATCCGCAAGTGCTGTGACACCCCGCCGCGGAGCTTCTCCGCCATCGGCGTAAGGTTGTCGAAGAACGGCTTGATGAAATCATAAAGGTCCTTGCCTTGTGGGGTCAGCGCGAACGGGCGCCGATGGAACAGGGTTGCGCCGAGGAACTCCTCCAACTGGATTACCTGCCCGCTGATCGCCGGCTGCTGAATCCCGTAGGGCATGTTGCGCACCGCCTCGCTGATACCACCGTGTTTGGCCACGTAATAGAACAGTTCCAGATGATGGACATTCATATCATTGATTCCCGCGATGCGGCGGGCAGTTTTATCAATTAACACCCCCACCGCAAGCTGAGTTACAACTTGCCCATGAAAACGAAGATCGAGAATCAATCAGTCGCTGCACCTCGGATGATTCCGCTCGGAGTGCACCCCATGAGTGGGGCGATTGGTCGTCAGCTTAAGCCGGAAAATCGTTTAAGCGGCTCCAACGCCCGGAACGGTTGATCACCGCGTGAGCACAATTACCACCCCTAACTATGCAACCAAAACTCGCTTCCAAACAAATCGTTGTCCGGCTCGCCACCGAAACCGATCGTGCGCAAATCTACCGGTTGCGCCACGACATTTACGCATGTGAACTCGGCCAGCACGCTGTGAACGGAGACGGACGGCTGAGCGATGCGCTTGATGAATTCAACGTTTACCTCGTCGCGGCTTGCGCCGGTGACATCGCGGGTTTCATCAGCATCACGCCGCCCGAGAACGGGCGCTTTTCCGTGGACAAGTACGTCCGTCGGGGCGATTTCGCCCCATTGCGTGATGGCCGGTTTCACGAAGTTCGATTACTTACGGTCACCCCGAACCATCGGGGCCGCGAGATCGCCTTCGCGCTCATGTACGCCGCGTTTCGCTGGGTGGATGCGCACAACGGCGATCGAATTGTGGCCATTGGTCGGCGCGAAATCCTCGATCTCTATCTGCACGTCGGGTTGGAGCGGTTGGGGTGTGAAATGCGCGCTGGCGCAGTGACGTACGAATTGTTGGCGGCCACGCTCCCCCAGTTCCACGTGCGCCTGAAGGATTTCGCGTCTTTGCTCCAGCGGCTCGAACGGTCGCTGGATTGGCGGCTGGCTTTTCCGTTCCGCCAACCCGCGCCCTGCTTTCACGGCGGTGCGTTCTTCGACGCCATCGGGCCGGAATTCGATCACCTCGAACGGCGCCACGAAATCATCAATGCCGACGTCCTCGACGCGTGGTTTCCGCCCTCCCCAAGAGTGCTCGCCGCGTTGTCGAAAGATTTGCCGTGGCTGCTGCGCACCTCGCCGCCGACCCAATCCGAAGGCCTGACCCGCGTGATTGCCCGGGTGCGTGGAGTGGCGCCGGCCAACATTCTGCCCGCCGCCGGTTCCTCCGATGCGATCTTCCTCGCTTTCCGGCACTGGCTCAACCCGTCTTCGCGGGTGCTGATCCTGGATCCAACTTACGGTGAATATGCGCATGTGCTTGAAAAAGTCATTGGCTGCCGCGTGGACCGGTTGGCGCTGGCGCGTGAAGACAATTACCGCGTGAACCTGGGCGTATTGGAAAACATCACCCAACGTGGCTATGACCTCATCGCCCTGGTGAATCCCAACAGCCCGACCGGCCAGCACATTCCGCGCGCGGAACTCGAAAAGGTTTTACGCCACATTCCGGCAAGCACCCGCGTTTGGGTGGATGAAACCTACGTTGAATACGCCGGTGCCAATCAATCATTGGAAAATGTTGCCGCCGCCAGTGCAAACCTCGTTGTCTGTAAATCCATGTCCAAAGTTTATGCGTTGAGCGGGGCGCGCGTGGCGTATCTCTGCGGCCCGGAAAATATCATTGCGGAATTGCGCGGCCTCACGCCGCCGTGGGCCGTTGGGTTGCCCGCGCAAGTCGCCGCTGTCGCCGCACTGCAAGACCCGGACTACTACGCGGCGCGTTATGTCGAAACCCATCGTCTGCGCGAAGCGCTGGCCGAAGAACTTTCCCACTTCGACGGTTGGGAAGTTCTGCCCGGCATCGCCAACTTTCTTCTCTGCCACCTGCCCGCCGTCGGCCCGACCGCAGCCCAGATCGTGAAGCAGTGTAGGACCGAGGGTTTGTTTCTCCGGGACGTGGGCGCCATGGGCCGAAATTTCGGTACCCACGCCTTGCGTATCGCGGTCAAAGACGCGGTCACGAACCAACGCATGGTGGCAATAATGTCCTCGGCCAACAATCGCTTGTCGTCACGAACGAAACCGTTATCGTCGCTGCAACTTGCATGAACCCTAACGAACCGATCCCTACCCCGCAAACTTCCGCCACCATCCCTTCGGGTCCGGCGCGAATAAACTGGCTGGCCTTTTAGATCGGGCTGCTGGCGCCCGCAGTATTGACGATCGGCGCGGTGCTGGTGGGCAGCCGGAAAGGCGATGCCGCACCCGTCATCGCGCTGATTGGCGGGGGGATTTCCGGGATCGTCTGCGGCGCGCTGTCGGGGTGCCGGTTCGGCCGGACCAACGGAATGAAAATCTTCCTCGGAATTATTTTTGCCGCCGTGTTCGTCGTCGTATGCATCGCCATGAGTTGCTGCGGTTGTCTGGCGAGCGGATACAATTTGAAGTTTTAATTGTTGACACCCATCACACTTGCCGAGCCCCCGCGCCCGAAACCGACGCTCAAGGACGAGCTGCTCAAAGGCACCACGTCGCGCTGTCCGGTTTGCCACACGCCGTGTCCCGCCGAGGTCTGGCGCACCGGCGGGATTCCGTCGAAAGTATTGCTTAAACGCACCTGTCCCGAACACGGCGAAGCCAGCGTGTGCATTGCTTCGGACGCGCGCTTCTACTGGCTCGCGAAAGGAAAAGCGGAGAACTCGTGTTGTAGCCGCCGAGGTAACGAGGCGGACGGTTCCACGCCGCAAAAAATCCACCGCCTCCCGTCGGCAGCTACGTGTTGTTCTGCCGATGGCTCCAACTTGGGCACGCTCGGTCGCAACGCCGAACCCGGCGAAGCCCTCGGCGTGATGGAAAAACTCTCCACCTGTCTGGCGCTCATCGAGATCGTCAACTCGTGCAATCTCGCCTGCTCGACGTGCTACGCGGATTCGCCCGTCGGCGCAGGCGTGCGGGTGGACGCCGTGCCACTCGCCGATTTGCAGCGCCGTATCCAGGGCGTGATTGATCGCAAAGGCGGCATCGAAATTCTTCAACTCTCCGGTGGCGAACCGACGTTGCACCCGCAATTCTTCGAACTGCTCCGCTGGCTGCAGGATCATCCGCAGATTGATTACGTGCTGCTGAATACCAACGGCGTTCGTATCGCGCAGGACGAGACCTTCGCGCGCGAACTTGGTGATGCCTTCCGCTACGGCGCATTTCAACTCTATCTGCAATTCGACGGCGTGCAGGCGGAAGGCCAACACTTTCTGCGCGGCGCAGACTTGCGCGTCACGCGCGCGCGTTGCCTCGAACGCTGTGCGGTAATGAACCTCCCCATCACGCTCGCCATGACCGTGACGCCGGAGAATCTGTCGTTCCTCTGGGATGCAATTGGATTCGGCCTACGCTGGCCACATGTTCGCGGAATCAGTTTCCAGCCAATGTTCACGAGCGGACGAGTGCCCGTAGCGGCGGGCATCCTGCCTGCCGTAGCCGGGCTTCCAGCCCGGCGGAGCGAACGTTGCCAACACAACCCGCTTGGAAAATTCCGGAGTTGTCGTCAATTCGAGCACAAATCCGGGCGGCAAGATGCCTGCCGCTACACGCCTCAACACAGCCGATATAATTTTGGCGGCCGGCGGGCAATCGTCTGGTAAATTGTGCTTTGAAGATTTCACGCCGCTGCCGTGCGGCGATCCGAACTGCGCGACCATCGGCTATTTGCTCAAGATTGGCGGACAGGTGCGGTCGGTGAGCGACTTTATTGATTTTACGAAGGTGCAGGATTTTCTCGGCACGAAGATTCGGTACAAACTGGAAGACCTCATGAAGTGCGGCTGCGAATCCGAACCGCTCGGCGAACTGCTAAAGCAATTCGAGCTGGACGAATCCCACACGTTCCGGCTGTTTATCAAACCGTTCATGGACGCGGGGACGTGGGACGAAGACCGCATTGACCGCTGCTGCACGCACGTCATCCGCCCGGACGGAAAGCTGGATTCGTTCTGCCGGTACTACTCGGGCTTTGCGGATTGCAAAACGGAGTGGGAAAATGAATTTATGAGTGAAGAAACAGATTTGGATAAGATCTCACTTGTTACCCCGGCTTGATGGCCTACCATCGCTGCCATGGGCTTGCTTCGGGTTCACGGGTTGTTCAAAGCATTTGCGGCAATTCGCGCGGTGGACTCCGTCAGTTTCGAGGTGCGTCCCGGTGAAATCTACGGCCTGCTCGGGCCGAATGGCGCGGGCAAGACCACCACCATCTCCATGATCGCCGGGCTGCTCAAGCCGGACGCCGGCGAAGTCCTCGTGGACGGCACCCCCTTCTGGTCCGACCCACAAAAAGCCAAACGCATCATGGGCGTTGTGCCTCAAGACCTGGCGATTTACGAGGAGCTCACCGGGCGCGAGAATCTGGAGTTCTGGGGTCGTATGGCGGGCTTGAGTTCGAGTGACGCCAAATCTCGTGCGGTGGAATTGCTCGAAGCGTTGACGCTCACCGACCGCGCGAAGGATGCAGTAAGGACCTACTCCGGTGGCATGAAACGCCGCATTAATCTCGGCTGCGCCCTGCTCCACCGACCGAAGCTGCTTTTGCTCGATGAGCCGACCGTGGGCATTGATCCACAGGCGCGACTGAACATTTTGGAATTCATCCGCAACTTGCGCGCCTCGGGCACGGCGATTCTTTACACGACGCATTACCTCGAAGAAGCCGAGTCGCTCTGTCAGCGCATCGGTATCATTGACCGCGGGCGGCTGCTCGCCGAAGGAACGTTGCAGGAGTTGCAGGAGCGTCTGGGTGGCGACCGCTTGTTCATCCTCGAAGCCAATCTCAAAGATGCTTCCCCGGATTCGTGGGTTGGATTTCAGCAACGTTTCCGTGTCCTCCAGAAAACCGAGC
>JANYBF010000216.1 GCA_025360895.1 Verrucomicrobiota bacterium | reverse complement strand
GGCCCGGCCTTCGCAAAGCGCGGCTTCGTCGTGCTGGCGATTGACGCGTATTGTTTCGGCGAGCGCAATGGGCAGGGGCCGGGCGGTCAAGCGGAGAAAGGTTCGGCCGGCGAAATGACCGCGAGCAAGTTCAATCTCTGGGTCGGCCGCACCCTGTGGGGCATGATGCTGCGCGATGATCTGATGGCGCTCGATTATCTCGCGTCGCGGCCCGAAGTGGACGCCCGACGAATTGGCGTCACGGGCATGAGCATGGGGGCGACGCGCTCCTGGTGGTTGATGGCGTTGGATGAGCGGATCCAAACCGGTGTCGCCGTGGCCTGTCTGACGCGCTATCAAAACCTCATCGCGGAGGAAGCGTTGAAGGCCCACGGCATTTACTACTTTGTGCCGAACTTGCTGAACCATTTTGACACCGAGGCGGTCGTTGCGTTGCTGGCGCCGCGGCCGGTATTGCTGATGAATGGCAATCAGGACGGAGGCTCACCGCCCGATGGCATTCACGCGATTGAAGCGGTCGTGCGTGAGGCTTACGCACTCTATGGCCGGGAGAATGAATTTGAGAGTGTCGTATATCCCGGTCAGGGTCATGTTTACACGCCGGCAATGTGGGCAAAATCTTTGGATTGGATGGAGACACGGTTGAAGAAGTAAGTAGTTTGCAATTTTCAAAAACAGACTTCTTCATTTGGCCCTGAGTAAAATAGATTAAACCAACGGCTCCTACTTTGTTTCTTCAAACTCCATGCAATCCTTTCACCGCAAATTTGGCTTGGTCAAATTTATCGAACAATAAGACCAACCCAAGGTGATTTGTTCCGTTTGCGCCATCCAAAGGGAAGCTGCTGGCAATGACCGTGAGCAATGCTTCCATAGATTGCTATCTGTTGACCGCTCGGGTGTAGTAGGGGTTGGGCGTCATTCAGAAAAGTATGTCGTTAGTCAAGGCAGTGAGATTGACTTTGTGTGTCGAACCATCTGGTGAAATCATAACTAACGCTTCAAGGTCGCCCTTGCCGTAACCACGCTGGTCACTCCAAACCCAATGACCCTGCTCGAATCGAGCGGATTGGCCATTGTGAAAAGGTCTGCAACCGTAGCGAGCGAATGCTTCGTCATTGGCCAATTGCCGCGCCAGTGTCTTGGCTTGTACGGAGGTCAATGTCGTTCTGTGCTGAGTAGCGCAACCGAGCAAAAGAAGACTGCTGGCGATGACGATGAACAGGCGAGGAAATTGGGATTTCATATGATGGGTTTAGTCCTTGTGAATTGGCGAGTCAACAGGGTTTTCTTGGCTTTTTGCTATTTGTCCATCGTTTCAATTGCTGCCACAATCGGTCTGTGGTCAGGGGCGATGCCCCAGTTGGGAATTGTTGGAATGAGTGTTTCCTCCTTCACCCATTCGCGAGTCATGTTGGGGCTGAGCATGCGGTAATCGATGCGGCTGTAAGTGTCTTTCACGCCGTAGTAATGCGTCCATGTGATTTGCGGATCCAGAACCGTGGGCTCCTGGAGTTGGGCTGGTTTGTCGCCGCTCCTCTCGACAGGGCGGGTGTCCGCCAGTTTGTCGTTCCCCCGTGCCGCAACATCATCTTGGAATCCGTCCTTCATCCCATTCGATGGACAGGAAGACGCTGTCAATGCTGGGATCATCACACTGCGAATTGTATTTCTTCTTCGCCCACGCCAGTGTCTCGTGCATGGGTTGGCCCGGTTTGCCCAGATTCACGGAAAACTCATTCCAACTGCTTTTCTTCTGATCGTCGGGGCCGATGCGTGAGTCGAACCACGCCGCCACGTCGGCATCGTTCTGGGAAGCCGTTACCGCCGCCAACAACTCCTCCTTGCTCAGGCCGAAATGATTCAGGAAAAACCCGTCCACGCCCCGCCGATGAAAAAGCGGCAATTGATAATCCTCCGGCAATGCTCCTGCCAGATGGAGCCGGATTTTGTCGGTAAACCGGGCCAGATGATAACAACCCGCGAGTTTGTCGAATGGACTGCGAACTTTGAGCATAATCGGTAAAACCGTCAGCGCCCCTTCGCCGCCACCCGTTCTTTGTGCTGGAGGTCGCGCAAGGGCCGGTAACCGATGAGGATGATCTTCTGGTCGGCGATGAGTTGCTTCATCTCCGCATCATGCGTGAAGACTTCAAACTCCTGCGCCCGGGTGGACCACGAGCCCGTGATGGCTTTCAATTCGTCCGTAGGGAGTCCCGCATGGATGTAAAGTTCCGTCACGCCCGGCTTCAGATTTTTCACCACCTCCAGCCAGAAGGCTTTCACCCCTTTGCTTTCGTTCTTCAATTCATCAAAGATAAAATAATCCGGTGAGACAATCCCCTGCGCGGCGAACTGGCCCCGGATTTCCGGATGATCCATCCGGGCGAGGGTTTCCTGCGAAGCCATTCGCACCGGCAGATCAAATTCCACCGCCAGTTGCAGGTACGATTTCATGTAGTCGGGGTGATATTGCAGCGTGCCCATGTGGGAATCCAGATGGGTGACATCCACGCCCGCCACCAGCGCGCGTTTAATCTGCGCCCGGCCTTCGATCAAAGCCTGCGCTGGGGTGGCATGGGCGTACACGTCGGGAATTTCGGGCCAGAGATACCCATTGGGATCCACCAACCCGGGCACTTGCTCGCGCGGCGCCACCGTCCCCCAGCGATACTTTGTCCATTCCGAGGTGTGACAAAGGTGGATACCAAAATCTTTTTCAGGATGATTTTTCGCGTAGGCCGCAATCTCGGGAAACCACGGGCAGGGGACCATGATGGTGGCGCAGCACATTTGCCCCTTTTCCAACGACTCGATGGTGGCCAGATTGGCGGTGTGACACATGCCCACATCATCGCCATTGACGATCAAGAGTTTGTCCGTGGGCTGGTAGCCGAGGCGCTCGGCCAGTGAGGCGACTTCGGCACCGGGCGAACCAGCGACCGAACAAAACAGGGACAACGCGAGCAGAACAAGTCGGGGGCCGAGGATTTGCATGGGAGGAGACTATTTGTGGGAACCGCGTCGCGCAATCTGGATTAACGGTCGGGCCGGTTTGTGCCTGAGCGATGTCATCGCTACCCGCTCAAGGGAAGGCAGCGAGTTTGCGGCGGTTGAACCGCGCTCTCCGGCAACCCCTGCATGGCCGCCTGACGCCACCGGGATTAAGGATCAATTTTTGGATTGAAATCCATGCGGAAGGATGAGCGAATAGCGGTCGCCACATGAAAGATCACGTCACATTCCTGCTCCTCCTGGGCGTCGTCGCGTTGGGTACGATCGCCCTCCCGGCGGAAACCAACGCTCTGAACACCGTCAGTTCGGGGCGGTTCGATTTGCACCTCACGCGGTCAGCGCCCTATGCGACGCCGGCGGAAGCCGGGCGTCGCCTCGGTCTCAAACCGAGCGGGCGGCCGTACGCCTTGGCGGCCGAGAAATTCCAAGTCATCGTGCCGGGCAATTTCTCAACCAATGTGACGTGGGGCCTCCTGGTTTGGATCAGTCCGGGCGATGTGCCCGGGATTCCCGTTAACTGGGAAGCGGAAATGGCGAAGCAACACTTGCTGTTCGTGGGCGCTTACAAGGCCGGCAACCAGCGCGACGCAGTGGAACGCGCCCGCCTGGCGCTCGAAGCGGCGTTCAACCTGCGCCAGTTATACAAGATTGATCCCAACCGGGTTTACGTCGCTGGCTTTTCCGGCGGCGGCCGCGTCGCGGGCATGGTGGGCATGGGCTACCCCGACGTTTTCACCGGCACAATCTGTGTCTGCGGCGTCGGTTTCTACACCGACATTCCCACTCCGACGGGGCAACATTGGCCGCGCACATTCAATCCGGACGCGGGTCTGCTTGCCCGAGCCAAGGAAAACCGACGGTTTGTGCTGTTGACCGGCGACCAAGACATCAACCGCGAAATTATCCACGAAATCTGGCGCAATGGTTTCGAACGCGAAGGGTTCCGCCACGTTCGTTATCTGGAAGTGCCGGGTCTGAAGCACGCCCTTCCCTCAGCGGAGATTATGGGTGAGGCCCTGAGGTTCGTCGGGGTGGAAAAAACGCCATGAGCCAAGCGGCTAATCTGCGGGAACGCACCGTCGTCATTCGGCCGGCCATTGAGTCCGACCTCGTCGCGATCAACGACATTTACAATCATTACGTGCTGCACTCGACTTGCACGTATCAGGAAGCCCCGGAGCCGATTGAAGATCGGCGGCAATGGCTTCATCGTCACGGCGAGCGACATCCCGTGATCGTCGCCGAAATGGGTGGTTGCGTGGTCGGCTGGGGTTCGCTTTCGCCATATCACGCGCGTTCAGCGTACCGGCGCACGGTCGAGAATTCCGTCTATGTCCATCATCAACATCATCGGCAGGGGATCGGTGCGCTGATTCTGGGCGATCTGATCGTCCGGGCCCGCCACTTGGGTCATCACGCCCTCATTGCCGGCATTGATGCCGAACAAATCGCCAGCATGGCGCTGCACGCGCGGTTCCACTTTAAAAAGGTTGGCCACTTCAAACAGGTCGGCTTCAAGTACGATCGCTGGTTGGACGTGATTTACATCGAGCTGATGCTGGATAATTCGTTGAACGACCGGCCACCGGCGAGGCAGGGGGCCCCATCTGCATGACAATGAAATTCTACAACATGCCCGGACTACCTGCTCTCATTTGCCAGCTAGGTTGAAGTGAATGGAGTTCGTGGAACGCAGCCCCGGAGCGCGCTGGGCGGATTCGTGGTGCGATGTGGTTAGGTTCTTACGTTTTCATGGCTTGACCCGACGGGGTGCCTTGATGAAATACCACCTCCCATCGCCCCTTCTGATTCCTCCAGATCGAACTACGCAGCGAGTGGGACAACTTGTCTGATCCCGGAAACCTGCAATTGCCACGGTAAGTTACGAGGGCCACATCCGGCGCCAAACCCTGCACTTGAAACTCGTCTAACCAAAGCTGGACCGGCGGTTGATTCTTTAGGGCGTCGATAATTTGTTGCTTGTCAAAAACTCGCCCCGAACTGCCGAACTCCCGAAAATCATCCGCAAGCAATTGGGCCAGCTCTTCAGGGGAGCGACGGATCTCCGGTTTCGTCATGAGCTCTTCGAGCTCGCGCAGGTGATCACTGAGCGCTGGGTCAGGACTCATAATTCGTTGTTAGTTGCCCGACGTGGCCATGCGGCCGAACGTAAAAGCCCAGCGATGGCGGCCACGCGGCCCGCCGATTGCAAGAGCTCAGCGACATGCGCTGATGGTGCGCCTCACTTCTTTTCCTCTTTCTTCTCGTCCTTCTTTTCCTCGGGCTTGACGATTTCTTTGAACTCCGCGCCGGTGGAAATATCCACCTTGGGTAAAATCTTTTTAAGGTTCGCCACTCCGGCTTCGGTGGTCTTGGTTTGCCACAGGTAAAGATGCTTGAGATGAGTCATCCCTGATAGCTGCTCCAATCCCGCATCGGTGACGGCGGTGCCGTAAAGGTTGAGATACTCCAGATTGATCAATCCTTTGAGATGGATCAGGCCCGCGGCGGTGACCGGTGTGTTTTCCAGGTGCAACCGATTGAGATTGATCAATCCTTTGAGGTTCACCAGGTCGGCGTCCTTGATTTTCACGCCCCCCAAGTTGAGATCCACCAGGCCGGTCACCTTCCCCAAGGGGATGATCGCTTTCGCAACGGTCTCCGCACTGCTGCCGCGGAAATTGGCTTCCCGCCATTCCAAATTCGCCGCGATGGGCCGGATCGCCACTCCGAGCGCCTCCAACTCCTTGATGGCCTTCAACTCGGCACTCGTGGGTTTGTACGCGGGAAGTTGAATCTCCGTGGGGGATGTCTCGGCCTTTGACTCGGTATTTATCACCCCAATCGCGACGACGTTCACCGGGCTTACGATTACAATCCCTTCCGGCCAATCCGCCCCCTGATTGATCCAATCACGCACCAAATCCGTTTGCACTTTGGTCAATCGGTCGCCCTTGTTCGGCATTACGTCGTCGTTATCGGCGGGCAAAAGGATGCGCCGATACAACTCGCTCTGATCCGCTTTGCCCGGCTCGATGCTCACGCCGCCCTTGCCCCCTTTGAACGCGACAGCCTTCGAGTCGAGCCGCAGCTTGCCTTTGGATTTCTCTGGGCCATGACACTCGACGCAGGACTTTTGCAAGATGGGTTGGATGTCCTTGGCAAAATCAACCTTGTCGGCCGCCCGGGCGGCTCCGATGACGAATCCCAGCAACCCGGCCACGAGCAACACAATTTTCTTCATGTCTTCCATTAGCACCCGGATGGCTTCCTCGGCAATCTTCAAATTTAATGCGCCGCCTCCGATTGGGAGTGCGCGTTGGGCTTTGGTAATTGCCGCCCACCGCACCCATTAACAGAAGATGCCCGCGCTGCCTTGACGCTGTGGGATGCCTCCGCTACGTTGCGCGCCAGATGAGCAAAGAATCTAACGCACAAAACTTTCTCGTTCCCATCGTGGTTGAACAAACCGGGCGGGGCGAACGGAGCTGGGACATTTATTCGCGCCTGTTGGTGGATCGCATCCTCTTCCTCGGCACGCCGGTGGACGACAATGTGGCCAACATCATCATCGCGCAGTTGTTGTTCCTCCAGATGTCCGATCCGAAGAAGGATGTCCATCTCTACATCAATTCGCCCGGCGGCAGCGTCACGGCGGGGTTGGCAATTTACGATACGATCCAATACATGACCTGCGACGTGAACACGTATTGCATTGGCCAAGCGGCGAGCATGGGCGCGGTACTGCTGGCCGCGGGCGCAAAGGGCAAACGTTTTGCGCTGCCGAATGCGAACATCATGATCCATCAGGTGCTGGGCGGGGCGGAGGGCCAGGCCAGCGATGTGGAAATCCGCGTCAAACACATGCTTAAGCTCAAGCAAACGTTGAACGGCATTCTTTCCAAACACACGGGCAAACCCATTGATCAGGTCGAGAAGGATTGTGACCGTGATAATTACATGACCGCCGAGGAAGCGAAAAATTACGGTCTTGTGGATCAAGTCGTGCAATCGCGGAAGGAAAGTCCCGGCGCTGTTGAGAAAACGTCGGTGATCGTCTAAGGACAACGACATGAAGCCGCCCCGCTTTCTACCATTCGTCATTCTTCATTCGTCATTCTGCATTTAGATATGGCCCGCCCGACCAACATCACCATGTGCAGCTTCTGCGGCAAATCGCACTCGGAAGTGAAGAAGCTCATTGCCGGACCGGGCGTCTATATCTGCGACAACTGCATCATCCTGTGCAAAAACGTGCTCGACCGCGAGACGCAGTTGCTGGATCAGAAACGTCAGCCCCGGTTCGCCGTGCCCAAGCCCACTGACATCAAGCGTCAGCTTGATTTCCATTGCATCGGGCAGGGGCAGGCGAAAAAGACTTTGGCCGTTGCGGTCCACAATCACTTTAAACGTATCCAGATCGAATCACCTCCGGTAGAAGGCGAGGAAGCACCCAAGCAAACTCCGTCCCCGCCGCACGCGGAAGTCGAGATCGAGAAGAGTAATATTCTGATGGTTGGCCCGACCGGTTCGGGCAAGACGCTCCTGGCGCGAACCCTGGCGCGCGTGCTGGATGTGCCGTTTGCCATTGCGGACGCCACTACGCTGACCGAAGCCGGTTACGTCGGTGAGGATGTGGAGAATATTATTCTGCGCCTCTTGCAAAGCGCGGATTATGACGTGAAGCGCGCCCAACGCGGCATCATTTACATTGATGAGATTGACAAGATCACGCGCAAGTCGGAAGGCCCGTCCATCACGCGCGACGTGAGTGGCGAGGGCGTGCAACAGGCGTTGCTCAAAATCCTGGAAGGCACGGTTTGCAATGTGCCGCCGCAGGGCGGACGCAAGCATCCGCAGCAGGAATACATCAAGGTGGACACGACCAACATCCTGTTCATCTGTGGCGGGGCGTTTGTGGGCCTGGAAAAAGTCATCCAGCGACGACTTGGTCGCCACACGATGGGCTTCGGCGCGATTGGCAAAGCTGCCGTTGCGAAGGAACTGTTGCGCGACGAAATGCTCGTGCACGTCGAGCCGGAGGATTTGCTCAACTTTGGTTTCATTCCTGAATTCGTCGGTCGCCTGCCGATCGTGACAACGCTGACGGAGTTGAATGAAGATCAACTCGTTTCCATTCTCACCGAACCGAAAAACGCGTTGATCAAGCAATACGCGAAACTGCTGGCGATGGAAGGCGTGGACCTGCACTTCACGCCGGATGCGTTGCGCGAGTTGGCGATTCAAGCTCACAAAAAAGGCACGGGCGCCCGGGCGTTGCGCGGGCTGATTGAGCGGTTGATGCTCGACGTGATGTATGACGTGCCCGAGAACGGCGACATCTTGGATATCAAGATCACGCGGCCCGTCGTGTTGGGTGAGATCAAGCCCATCGTGCGACGCAAACAGGATCAGGCGGCGGCGTGAGTTGGGGAGAAGGTTCAAGTCTCGCCTTCCAACTCCAGAGAGACTTCAAGACCCAAGTTTAGCCTCGTGGCTGTTGCCCTTTTGAGCTTTAGGGCATTTTCCGGTTAGGGCATTGCCAGCCGATTGGTGGCGATGCCAGTTTTAACTAGCACAGCGCGAAATGTTGGGGTGGTGTAACTATGGACCGAGCCGTCGGCCAAAGCCAAGTTGCCCATATTTCCGTGACGTTCCTTGGTCCACGTCACCGGGCTGTTTGTATCCAGGAGTAACAAACCTGCGCTGAGGCGCACCTTGCCGATCGTAAAATTATCGTCGCCGGAAATGATTGTGTCGGGCTTGGCTTCATCCGCGTCCAACCCTACGAAATAGCTGAGATTGTTGGCGGGAGTAAACGGAACCAACCCCGAAGGGCTGCCTAGCGGGCCCGTCGGGGCAAAAGTAATTGCCTGCACGCGCTTCCGGTTGGATTCGTTTGGGCAGAATAAAATCTTCGGCGTGCTGAGTTCGTTCGACATCACCAAGAAGACGACATAAGCCGAACCGAGCTGAGCTTGCTCCATCGCGCCACCATTGGTTGCGGAAACCTGCATCGGGTATTTGTCATTGTTGTCGAGACTCCACTGGCGGAAGGACAGACTGATTTGCTTCAAATTATTGGTACAGCCTATCCGGCTACTTCGCGCCCGAGAACGCGCCATGTTTGGCAAGATGACAAAGATGATTCCCAGTACCGCCACGATGATGAGCAGCAGATCGAGCATCGAAAACCCGGCAGTTCTTCTTTTCGGTTTCACATCTTCCGGGGTCATAGCCACGCCGGAATCTAACCCGAGGTCAGCGGTTCTGAAATGTTTTGTTTAGCTTCCGACAGGAGCGTTGACCGTCGCGCGCCACACTGCCTCTCGACAACCTCTCCAATTCCCGCCATCTTCGCCGCAATGGCATTCGATTCTGACGCCCCGCTGGATCTTCTGTGGAAAGAATACAGCCTCGTTTTCCGGGATTTCGACGATCTGACCCTTGGTCGTTGGCTGGCGCAAACCCTTGGCCAGCTTGAGGGAAAAGCCTGGCGGCTTTCGCATCCGCTCGTCGGCGCGTATCGGCTGGCCGCGCAGTTGGGGCACGAACGCCAGATTTGGCACAAACGCATTGCCACCCCGCCGTCGGCCTACATGGAATCGGCCTGCTGCCGCGCGCCCGCGTTGCCGCTCGTCACGCGCGATGTGCGGGAGTCGGGTCTTATCTGTCAGCATTGTAGTGAAACGCTCGTGCCGTTCGAGGATATTGCCTCTGAAGTTTCGTCCGACCTCGCTGCCTGGGCGGTGGAGTATGAACCGGTTCACGCCGTCGCGCACTGGGACGATCGGCAGCGCAAGAGCGCCGGCAATTATGATCGCGCCTACGAAAATGCCGCGCTCCAGGCGGAGCGGTTGTTGGCCCGCGCCGGTTTCGACCTCGCGTTGAAATTATTGAATCACTATCCGGCGGTCATCTGGGAGGATCAGGATGAATGTCTGGAAGTGCGGCCGGAGGACGTGCGGCGTTGAGCGGTCGTCGTTCGCGGTTTCTTGATTCAAGATTGAGCGGGTTGCAGCTTCACCTCATACTCTAGGCATGTTTCGGCTCATCAAATGGTTGTTCATCCTGCTTTTCGTGGCGGTCACGCTGATCGTTGGCTTGTTGCTGTCCAAGGATGCGATCGCCAAAGCGGCCGCCGAGCAGCAGATCCGCGCGCAAACCGGGATGGACGTGAAGATTGGCAGATTTTCCATCGGTCTGCTTTCACCGGTGGTCACCATCGAGAATTTCAAGCTCTACAACACTCCGGAATTTGGAGGCACACCCTTCCTCGACATCCCGGAGTTGCACATTGAGTTTGACCGGGGCGCGCTGGCGCAACGCAAGTTGCACATCACTCTTTTGCGGTTAAATCTGGCAGAACTCACCGTCGTTCGGAGCGACGCCGGTCGAACCAACATCATAAGCCCGGCCAAACAGCGCGCGCCGATTGCGTCCGGGACCAAGCCAGCGGAGGCCATCGAATTTACCGGCGTGGATGTGGCGAACCTTTCGCTGGGCAAGGTGCAGTTCATTGATTTGAAAAACCTGCGCAACAACCGGGAGTTGAACGCGCATCTGCAAAACCAGGTTTTTCGTAACGTAAAAACCACTGGCGATCTCTATGGTGTTCTGATCTTGCTCTGGCTGCGCAGCGGTGGCGGGTGAAGCAGAAAGTTTGAAGCCGACGATAACTCCGAATTCAGTGATTGAACTGGATTTGTTTGCTGACCTTCGCCAGCCGCTTTTCCGAATCGCCCTTGTGCGCCAACGGGTCGGCGTCCGTGCCCCAGAGTTTTTTCACCATCTCGCGCTGCGCTACGAATGGACACTTAGCTTTCGGGTTTTTGTGAATCCCATCAAGGTGTTGGAGTGAAAGTTGTGCCCCGGTCATCACGGTGGGTTTGCCCCACTGTTCGTTCAAATGGTGGGTGGCTTCATCCAACGCACCCCAGCGTTCGGCGTTCGTGCGGCCCCAAAGCGTCGGCTGCGTGTCC
>JANYBF010000205.1 GCA_025360895.1 Verrucomicrobiota bacterium | reverse complement strand
GTGCGCGCCGCGCATTCTCCGGAAACGCAATTGTGGCACAGCAAACATTCAACGGCGTGGACAGTGGTGTATGAGGCGGACGCGCGCTTCGCGGTGTCGTGCCTGCATCGGTTTATTTACGTGAAGGCCGTGGCGGATTTGAAGAGTGTGTTGCAAAACGCCGATGTCGTGCGCGGGAAAGTTTCCACGGTCGGTTTGGCGGCTTCGGAAGAGGAGACGCAGGGCATCACCGAAACCCTGGCGCGTTGGGGCGTGGCGCGGGTCTGCCCGCTGGGCCAGATGCAGAATCCGCCGTTGACCTGGCGGCATGATGGCCGGCCCGCGCTCGGCGATCTGGTGACTTGGACGGATTATGAATCATGAAAATGGAACTGCGAAAAACATTTCAGTTTGAGGCGGCGCATCTGTTGCCACGCCTGCCGAAGGTCCACAAGTGCCGCCGGTTGCACGGCCACAGCTTCAAGGTGGAAATTGTGGTGGCGGGCGAGTGCGATCCCAAGCTGGGCTGGCTCATGGATTATGCGGATATCAGCGCGGCGTTCAAACCGTTGTGGGAAAAGCTGGATCACCGGTACCTAAACGAAGTGGCCGGACTCGATAATCCCACGAGCGAAGAAATCGCCGCATGGATCTGGCGGAAGCTCAAACCTAAGTTGCCTCTGCTAACAGAAGTGGTGGTGGCGGAAACCTGCACGGCGCGGGCGGTGTATCGCGGCGAGTAGCGGGAGCGGGGCGTCAGGCGAACCGTTTATCCGTTTTATCAAGGCGAGTCGAAGAACAAATCGCCGGTGACACCGCTGCCGGAAACGATTTTGCCAGTGCGCTTGCCGCCTTCGTCCACCTTGTCCGGGCCGACGCTGTAAAGCAGCCAGTTTGTGCCTTGCGGGCGGTAGATGAGGGACTGTTCGCTGAAAGGATCGGTCAGGACGCACTGAAGATATTTTGGCACGAGTTGGTCAAGCCGCTCCGGCGGTTGGCCTTGCTCTGCCTGATAACAGCGCAGGGCGAGTTCGGTGGTCAGGAGATGCCGGCGGGCGATCGTGAAATTTTGTTTGGCTCCGACTTTTTTGATGGCCTGGCGATATTGCCACCATCCCATGATATGGACGATAGGATTGAATGACTGCTGGAGTTCATGGCGAACAAAAACTTTCTCGGCTTGCATGGCCCCGTTCCAGGTGACGGCTTGCTTGTCCACTCTCTCCAACTCGACCAAAAGCGGGCGAGACTGTTCGCAGTTGAGTTGGGGAACAACTTTAGCCAGGGCAGCGTAGCCAATGGCTTCGCACGCGATGCCGACGAGACGGTGAATGAGAAAGCCGCCCCGGCTGATCTCGTTGCCGAAACGCATCAGTTCGATGTACGTGAGCGCGGCCTCGGCTGGGCGATGTTCCATTTCGGCCAACCGACCTTCGGCGTTGAGGAGTTGCGCGAGCCGTTTCATGCTGGCCAGTTCGATCAAATAGGTGTCGTCGTTGGTTGCTGCCACTTCGCTGATCCATGCCGCTTGAATCGGCACCTGGCACTTTCGGCTCAGCCCCAGCCGGAACAAGCGCAATGATTCCTGATTGGTTGAAATGAATGTCCGCAGCGCGTCTGCTTCCATCGCGGAGGCATTGCCGTCACCATCACCGAGCAGAGTGCCCGCTTTGATGAAGTCGTCATAACCGTTCGGGTTTGGCAGCGGCGGGAGGGTCACCGGTTTGCCTGCGGTAGGGAAGAGCAGGGCAAAGCCAGCCAGCGTAAGCACAAGCATGAGTGCCAGCAAAACCTTGCGAAGTTTTGGTTCCATTCCTTGTGATTAGCTTGGCAGAACCGCGCGAACCGTCAAACCTTCACGCTCGCTTCCGGTGCGCTGCACGGCCAAACTATGCCGCGATGAAGCCAGTTGCAGGCGGAAGCTCCGGTTTAAAAACTCCAATCTCGGTTGTAGCAGCCGACGTTAGGAGGCTCAAATTTCTTGGTTTTTGCAGACTGCTACGGTCAAACGTCAGAGCCTCCTTACGTCGGCGGCTACCTTTGAGACCGGGGCGAAGGAAAATGTTCGGCCACTTCGGCGACCTGGCCTTGCTGGGCGCAATGTTTTGGCTGTCCGGCTGTCGTTCGGCGCCGGTGGCGGAAACCTTGCAACGCTTTGAGTTCAAACAGCCGCACATGGGTACGTTGTTCACTATCACGCTGTATGCGCGGGGTGAACTGGCGGCACGGATCGGCGCTGATGCTGCGTTCGCTAGAATCGCC
>JANYBF010000148.1 GCA_025360895.1 Verrucomicrobiota bacterium | reverse complement strand
ATCCGCGTTTGCCATGAGTCCAGGAATCTGATCTATGAAGACGCCCGGCAGAAACTGAACTTGATTCACCAAACCCAACTGCCGGGCTTGCTCCTTTAATCCAGCCAATGCCGATCCATTGCCATAGATATGCAGTTCAATCTTGGGAATTTCCACCACCAGCTTCTTCACGGCTTCGATGGCGATGTCAAGGCCCTGATGATAATTAAGGCTCCCCGGATAAAGCAGGACGATGCGGTCGTCTGTGCGCGTCCGGGGCTGGGGCGAAAAGAGATTCAGGTCCACGTTGTTGACCAGCGCGGTCACCTTGGACGCGGGGGCGGATCGTTCCAAAAGCGTCCCCTTCCAGATATGGTTGGCAATAATGACATGGTCGGCGAAACGGCATGACCATTTTTCGATCTGGCACAACCCATATGCGAGCAACGACCGGCGACCGGTCGCAAATTTTGATGCATAAAGTTCCGGCACGATATCGTGGATGTCCAGAATGATGGCCGCGCCGCACAATTTGAACCTCAGGCCGGCGAAAACGAGAAAGTCAGGAATGTTGTGAACATGCAGCAAATCGCAGCCCCCGGGCAGATTTTGCGGACTAAGACGAGCCAGAGCTCGAAAGAAAAACCGGCTGAGCCGCCAGGCATAGCTTAGTTTTCCCGACTCGGGGGTAGCCCGGGACTGAATCGCTTGGATTTCCACTCCGTGCAGCGTTTCCCATTCACCCGATCGAACCTGATCTTCATTCCCCAGACACAAAACGCGAACGTGATCGCCCCGGCGAGCAAGGGCCTCGGCATACCGACGAACGCGGTTGTCGGATTTGTAATGGCTGTATGTAAGCATGACCACCGGGCGGGGTGGGCGGGCCTGCTTGGGGCGCAAGGGCCGGCAATAGGCGGCGACTTCCCTCGGCAAGGCGTGCCAGTATCGGCCCGCATATTCCGTCCGCACATGCTCTAGGAAGTCCCGGTAGAACTGGATCGGAAATTCAAACTGACTGGGCGACTGACCCGGCATCGCCATATAGTCCGGATGGCTGTCGAGTAAAGCCATGCCGCCCTTTTCTGCCAGCCAATGAAGTTTCCGAGTCCAGATAGCAATCCCTTTCTCCCGCAGTACGACGAAGAGATTGTAATCCTGAATTAGGGTATAGGGCAGTTCAATGTAACCCTCAGCCGAAACACCGGGCTTTGGATCGCTCGCGGACATGGACCGGGCAGCGTTGTCGGCGCTGGTGGTTTGGACCTTGTGAAAGGCGTCCGCCTCGGGATCGAGCTTTTTCACCCAGAAGGGGAAAATTGTCTGCGCGCCGTCCGTTTGCGCTTCGAACGGATCCACATCGAAGGTCGAGGCGTCGTATTCTAGATTAAGGGCATGCAACCAGTCGAGCTCGTGCAGCATGAAGCCAGCGCGAAAACCGACGGCATCCCACGCCGCGATCTGGCGGTTGATATCAACGGCGGCACGATTGAATGACGCGCGGGACTCGAAAAGAGTCCCATCATGGCGCAGATCATGAACCGCCACCTCGAAGCCATTCTGGCGAAGCCATTCCAGCAACTCCGTCGGCACCTGATACTCCCCTTTCGGGATGAAATGAAAAGAGGAGCGGAAGCCAAGCTCCATTTCGATCTCGGCGAGTTGCCGGCAACGGTTCAATCCTCGTAATCCTTCGACATCATGCGAAAGGGCAAATGCAAACTGCTTGCCTTCCGGCCAGCCGGGCCAACCTGCGGGCGAACTTCCAGTGGGCTCGTAAATCGGCCAAAAGCCAACACAACGCTGCAAAACACGCCCGACATGCAACCGGCGCAGCCCCAGTCGCAGCCGCGCCGGCAGGATCGGCTTAAGCGCGTAGTACATCCGATTGCGCGCTTTCCCGACCAAACGAAATGGTGTATTGAACATGATTACTGCTTATTGGAGCAACCGGGTAACCGTTACTTACAAAAAAAGGAATTCTAGCACCGAAGCACTGTGAGGCAAAAACTCATCTTGGGGACCAAATGTTTTACTTCGATCGCACCTCCAAGCGACGGGGCGAGATCAAGTTAGCATTCGGGTTTATAAACAGTCTACTGTTTCCGCAACCGATAAAAACAACTCCCGAGAGAAATTGCGTTGGTGATTGTGTTCTGAAAATCTACGATGATCGGCAGGTTTGTGACGGCGGTCCACGCGCTGCCGGTGGATAGTTCACTCGTCATTTCAAGACCATAGCCGCTCGGCAAGACTGGCCAGGAGACGACTAGATTTTCTCCCGCGAGCCCCGCCTTTAGAGTCGGAGGCGGCATGCTTTGCACAGCCACCAGCCACAGATTTGCGCCTTGAGTCGGCGTCGCCGTCCATGTGACGTCGTAGGTGCCTGCCTCTGCAACTTCCTTTGTCGCAACCACGACTTGGATAAAACAATTCCCGGTGAGTATTTCTTCAACTTTGGTAAATCCATTATCCGGAACCGCAGTGTCAACCGAGCCGCCATGCCCGGTCCAAACCGCAACCAAGGTAGCTGCCTGGGTGGTCGTGACACTCAGGCTGGTTTGGGAAGGCGAGAAGAGCACATTGGTCCATTGAGCCTCCTGGATCACGCCTCCGTTCTTCACTTCGATAACTGCCATTGTAATCTCGTCACTTCCCGGCCCAGGCATGGGCGCCGTAAAGACATGTCCCGTCCCCCCGGCAGCCAACAACGATGCGTAGAGCGCCTCACCGGAGATTGACCACTCCGGAGCATAGGTATGAACGGAATCAAGCAGGGGATAAGAGTTGCCTTTGTTGTCCGTCGGAACGGTTGCCGGGGTAAACGCGACTAGGTCTCCCCGGCCAATCCAAACCAGAATTGTGCTGCCAGAATCCTGCGTATCGATTGACGAGCTAGAAAGGCCGCCAATGCCGCCGCAGCGAAAATACGCCAGCACATGAGCCCCGACAGTTGGGCTGGCCGCCATTCCCGTTGTACCTAACGGAGCGGTGGCCAGGGCAGCCAGGTAAAATATGGCGAGATAAAAATCTCTGAAGGCTGCTTTTCGGAATTGAGTTGAAACTACTAGCTGGCCTCGAGATAAAACTGGATTCATGGCGATTTTTTCCTTGTTTTTAAGATTAACCTTTTATCAAAAAAATGTCCGTTGTATCGGTTCTAATCCTTCGCCTTTTAAGGCCAGGCAATTCGATAAAACTGGGAACTGTTCTCGCTCCCAATCTCATCACTGAAATCAACCACCCCCAATGCCGTCGCTACCACGGTGGCTCTTGTTTGCCACTGCACCAGTTCGTTGGAGGCCTCGATGCGATACGCCCGGCCCGGCTCTCCGGCATAGGTCAGATGGATTTGCCCGTTCCCGTCATACGCCACCGACACCGAACTCAGGATGTTCGTAATCCATTGGCCCAATAGGCCGATCGCTTCCTGATTCAATTCCGTCGTCGCCAAAGGCGGCATATGCCCGGCACCGAATTGCAAAATGCGCTGGAATAAAACCGACTGCGCCAACGATCCCGGTCGAATAACCCGGTTGGCTTCATTTCCATAATTGTTTACCAATGGCCCATTCAGAATTCCGGCGGCAGCCATGGGTGTCGCAATGCGCGCGTCCCACTGGCCTTGAGCCGCACCACCAGGCTGATGGCACTGCACGCAATTGGCTTGGAAATACGATCGCGCGCGGTACTCCAAGGAAACGGATGTATCATCCGCCGGCGCCAAGTGCGCCAATGTGTCTGGGGCGGGCGTTGGCCCGTCAAAATACCCGACCCGGCTGAGGGTGGCAATCTGGTTGGTCAAGCCCGTACCGTAATCATGCGTCCGGTTTAACTGCCCCGTGTTGAATCCCAGCGCATAACCACCCGGGGCGGTGTGACATTGGAAGCACTCGCTGCGCGACGGATAATGCCAGGTCTGGTTGCGGAGCAACGAGCCATCCGGTTGATAAACCGTGATCGCCTCATCCACGCCACCCGACGCCACCAGGTCGGCGTCCGTCTGGGCCGCATTCCAACGATAGGTAAACCCATGCGCGCCACTGGCATTTTTCACGAGGAACCGCGTTTCCAAACGGCGGCGGGACGCCGCCACACCATTGGTCAGTTCCATTTCAAAATGCTTGATCCAAACCGTGCCGGTCGGGAACGACCAATTGCCCGCTGTACTGAACGTCATCATCTGGTTGGTGTCGGGAATCGAAAACCATCGGCGCTTGAGTGCATAATCCGACCAAAACGGCACATTGATTTCATAGGGCACAATGCCCGCCTCGGGCGTGAGCGTCGCCAGATCACTGAATGCGCCCGTGGCCGACAGCGTGGCTGGCAGCGAAGTTTCGTTGGTACCGGCTCCGCGAACCAACCGTTTGATCACGCTTTCCTGATACGCCGCCGTGAGGATTTCCCCGTTTCTTGGGTCAATACCAAAGGCGGACAACTGGACGCCAGCAGTGAGGAGTTCCAACGGCCCGTCATTAGTTGCGTTGGGATTCATTTTCCAAATCTGACCCCCGGTAAAATTCGCAAAGACGTACGAGCCGTACAACTCCGGGATCTGACTACCACGATAAACCACACCACCAATCACCGAACGGGCTTGATCATCGCCATTGCCCCAAGGGATGGATCGGATCGGCATGATTGACTGGAAATCGGAGGGCGGAGTCTCCAGGACATTGGTGCCTTCCAGGAACGGCCAACCATAGTTTCCGCCCCTGACCAACCGATTAATCTCCTCGGCTGTCCCCGACCCCACATCGCCACAGTAGAAATCCCCCGTGAGCGAATCGAACGACATCCGCCATGGATTGCGCAAACCCACCGCCCAAAACTCCGTGCGCACCGCCGCCATATCCACCGATTCGCCATTGAAATTCATGGCGCCGATGAATGGATTGTCCGACGGCACGCTGTAGTACGCCATCCCTTGCAAGTCGCGAGGGATGGTGGGAAAAGGATTGGGCTCGAGGTTCCCGGCCCGCTTGTCCACGTCTATCCGGAGGATCCCACTAAAGAAATCCCCGTCAATGCGCTGTGAGTTGGTGCGGTAAACCCCGTCACCCAACGAGACGTAAAGATAGCCATCCGGACCGAAATGAAGATCGCCCCCATAGTGATTGCCGGCGCTAAACGGCTGCGAAAAAAGCACCTGCTCGGAGTCCGGCAAAGCCTCATCCGAATTCGTGAGCGAGGCCGTGAATCGGGAGAGGCGATTATCCGATAATATACCATCCCCAGGCGGCACCACCGCCGAGTAATAGACATAAAAATACCGATTGGTGGCGAACCCCGGATGAAACGCCAACCCCAGCAAGCCCGACTCCCCACCAAACAACACGCGTTCGCGAATATCCAGAAACAGGGTTGGCGTGGGGTTGGCCAGATTCGCGATTACGGAGATACCAGTTGACTGGCTGGCGATGAACAAGCGATTGGTTTCCCCGGGGGGTGCGGTTATAGCGACTGGCC
>JANYBF010000124.1 GCA_025360895.1 Verrucomicrobiota bacterium | reverse complement strand
GCATGGTGCGGGTTGCGGTAAATTGGAATTGGAATTAAACGTCGAGGTTGCGGACGTTCAGCGCATTGTCTTCGATGAACTGGCGGCGCGGCTCAACCACATCGCCCATCAGTCGCACAAACATTTCCTCCGCCTCGACGGCGTCGGTGAGTTCGATGCGGAGCAATTTGCGCCGAACCGGGTTCATGGTGGTCTCGAACAGCTCCTTGGCGTCCATTTCGCCGAGCCCCTTGAAGCGATACATCTGAATGCCCTTCTTGCCGACGGCTTTCACCGCACTCAGGATTTCCGGGATCGAGAACAACGGCGTCACGCTCGCCCGCTCGCCTTCGCCTTCGGTCAGTTCATAGAGCGGTTTGTCCTGCGCGGAAAAGTGGTCCACCGACAGCCCCTTCTTGGACAACTTGCCCATCAACTCCGCCACCGCTTTGCTTTCGTGATGCAGATCGGCGTAGATCGCGCGGCGGGTCGGCCCATCCTTTTTCCGCATTTCGGTGTCACCGTTAAATAGGTCAGCGTGCTTCGCCTTAAAAGTCTCCAGTTCCTCGCTCGTTACGAAATAATGCACGGTCTCATCATTGCCTTCGCGCACTTTCACGAGATGTGACGGATACTCCCCATCCGGCGAACGTTGCTCAACATAATCACCAAAGTCGCCCCCCTGTCGCCGCACATACGCCGTGTGTTTGTCCACCGACTCCAGCAACTGGAGAATTTCCTCGAGCTGCTTTTGAGTGAACTCTTTGCCATCCGCCAGGCTCTTCAACTGCACTTCCTCCACGCCGTTCTGCACTAGAATCCGGTTCAACTGCACATCGTCGTCGATGTAATCCGTCTTCTTCTTGCGCGTGATCGAGTAGAGCGGCGGTTGGGCGATATAGACAAACCCCTGCTTCACGAGCTGCGGCATCTGGCGATAGAAAAACGTCAGCAACAAGGTGCGGATGTGCGAGCCGTCCACGTCAGCATCGGTCATGATGATGATTTTGTGGTAGCGCAACCGGTTTAAATCAAAGGCCCCCTCACCCTCACCATCACCGATGCCGGTGCCGATGGCGGTGATCATCGTACGGATTTCGTTGTTCTGAAGGACTTTGTCCAGCCGCGCCTTTTCCACGTTGATAAGTTTGCCGCGCAACGGGAGAATCGCCTGGAACTTTCGATCGCGCCCCTGCTTCGCCGAGCCACCGGCCGAGTCGCCCTCGACAATATAGAGTTCGGTGTTCACCGGATCGCGGTCGGAACAATCCGCCAGTTTACCGGGCAATCCGCCACCGGTGAGCGCTGATTTGCGGACAGCTTCGCGCGCCTTACGGGCGGCTTCCCGTGCGCGCGCGGCGTTGAGACTCTTGTCAATAATGCGTTTGGCGACGGGCGGATTTCCATCGAAGTACGCCATCAAGCCTTCGTACGAAACCGAGCCGACGATTCTTTCCACTTCCGGCGAAAGCAACTTCACCTTCGTCTGCGATTCAAACTTGGGATCGCTGTGCTTCACGGAGATGACCGCCGTCAAACCTTCGCGGACGTCGTCGCCAGTGATCTGCGGGTCTTTCTCCTTCAGCAACTCGTTGGACTTCGCGTATTGATTGATCGCCCGGGTCACCGCACTGCGGAAGCCGGACAGATGCGAGCCGCCGTCGGGATTGTGAACCGTGTTCGTGTAACACAAGACCTGATCGTTGTAGCTATCGTTGTATTGCAACACGACTTCGACATGCACCTCGATGTCTTTGTCGTCGTTCTTTTCCTTGGTCTCCTTGCGGAACGCGATGGGCTTTGGATGCAACGGTGTCTTGCTCTTGTTAAGCTGCTTCACGAATTCTTCCGTGCCGTCCTTGTAATAAAAAACCTCCGGCTTGGCATCCGCCTGCCGCTCGTCCCGGAAAACAATCTCCAAACCCGAATTCAAAAAGGCCAGTTCGCGCAACCGCTGGCTGATGCGGTCCGCCTTGAACTCAATCGTCTCGCGGAAAATTTCCGTGTCCGGCATGAACGTGATAAGCGTCCCGGTGCTTTTCGATTTGCTAATGACGTGAAGTTTCTGAATCGTTTTACCCCGCTCGAACTCCATGTGATAAACCTCGCCGTTGCGCGAAACCTCCACCTCGAACCATTCGCTCACGGCATTGACGCACTTCGCGCCGACGCCATGCGTGCCGCCGGAAAACTTATACCCGCCCTGACCATATTTGCCGCCCGAGTGCAACGTCGTCAGCACCATCTCCACGCCGGGAATTTTGTATTGTGGATGGATGTCCACCGGAATGCCACGCCCGTTGTCGCGGACGGAGATCGAGCCATCCACATGGATCGCCACCTCGATCTTGTCGCAGTGGCCGGCGAGATGTTCGTCCACGGAGTTATCCAGCACCTCGCTCACACAATGGTGCAACGCCCGCTCATCGGTGCCGCCGATATACATGCCCGGCTTCTTGCGCACAGCCTCCAAGCCCTCCAGTTTTCCAAGCTGTGCCGAGCCGTAATCGGCCTTTACCGTCGTGTCGGACGGCTGGTTTTTATCTTCGGACGGATCAGAAATATTCGACATAAATTGCGTTGCGTCAGCGCCTTTTTTTTACCCGCCGACAATCGACAACAATAGTAAAAAAACCACCCCTGCCGCACAACGATTATCTCCAGATAAAACGGTCAGAAATACCATTAGTTGGGGCGCTTTTGTCTTGCTTACCAAACATCTAGTGGACTGTGGCTTTTGCTGTCCCGGGTAAACCGTCTGGGGTTAAAGCGGTCCAACGAAAATTGATTTGCCATCTGGGAGCGAGGTGGATTGCCACGCATCCACACGGAGTCGCCGGGCTACTTACGACTTGATGTCCCGCACGTAAAACGCAGTGCAACCGACGACAAACGCCGTGGCACAAATGGCGAGGAGCGTTATCTCCGACTGAAGAATCTGCGCCCACGGAACCGGGTTTTGAAACACCAGCAACCAGCACCGGAAATGATGGGTGATGAACCAATTGTCGAAGCGATCAAAAAACGGAATGCTCTCCATCACCACATTCACGAACAGGTAGGAGAGCGCCACGATGGTCGCCGCCGCTGGCTTCATGTTGAAGCACGAGAACATGAACGCCACCGACAAAATCGAGCTGGCGTTCACAACCAGGAATAAGTGCGCGAACATGAAGCGGCCCAGCCCCTCGCCCGGTGAAAAAATGCTGAACGCCATCCCAGGCGCGAAGACAAACATTCCCTTCCAGGGAAATAATAACTTCGCAAAGCCCAACGCCGTCCCACCCAGCACCAGTACCAATATCGCCGCGAAAACAATTCCCGCGGCCCATTTCACCAGCAACAAACGGACACGGGAAATCGGCCGTGACAAAATCATCCGCAACGTGCCGTCCTCATACTCTTTGGCCACCAGATCGCCACCCACGAGGGTGGCGTACAACGGCATCAACAAGATGATCTGCGGCATCAGCATCACCACCGATACGGTGAGTGCCGAAATAAACTCCGTCGGGACGTAGCCGTTGCCGGACAGCAAGCGTTCGAAATCACTTTGCCAGCGCGTGAACTTGAACGCCAGGAGCATGGCCGTCTGCGCCAGGATAAATGCCCCAAAGCCAATGTAAGTGCGCTTCTTGCCAAAGAGCTTCCAGAGTTCGTTATGAAGTTGGGCGAGGAACATAAATCAGAAAGGTGAATATTTAAGGCTCACGCTGCGGTGGCCTTTGGACTACCCGGTTCGGCATTGAATGCTCGCTGCTTGAGGCTGAATGGTCATTGCTTTGCTTCTTTTGTCCGCCTACCAATGACAAATAAAAATCCTCCAATGTCTGCTCGTGTTGCCAGATGCCTTCGACCGCGACGCCGGCCGAAACGAGCGCGCGCGTCACGTCCGCCGTCGAACTCCCATCCTTGAGCACAAGGAAACGTCCGTCGGATGAGCCGTTGATCAACTGGCGCTCGTGCAAAATCGCCACGGCAGCGGCGAAGTCCGGCGTTTTCAGCGCGACCTTGCTCCGCGCCGCCCGCACTTCCGTCACCTGCCCTTCAAAGACTTTGCGGCCTTGCTGCAATATGGCAATGCGCGTGCAGAGTTGCTCCACCTCGGTAAGCTGATGGGACGAAAGCAGGATGGTCAGTCCCAGCTCCCGATGCAACCGCCCAATCGTCTGGCGCATTTCGGCAATGCCCTCCGGATCCAAACCGTTCCCGGGCTCATCGAGAATCAGCAACTCCGGACCGGGCAGGAGCGCTTGCGCCAAGGCCAGCCGCGCCCGCATCCCGTGTGAATACGTTTTGACCTTGGATTGTTCGCGCCCGGTCAATCCGACCCAATCCACTACTTCCCGAATCCGCAGCGCCGTGGTAGGCGCTGTGTAGTGGCTGAGGATTTCCAAATTGCGCCAGCCACTGAGGTAATCGTAAAACGCCGGCGTCTCGAAGATCGCCCCGACCTTGTGCAGCGCCAAAGCTCGATGGCTCGCCACGTCGTGCCCGCAAACCTTCACCGCACCGCTGGTGGGCCAGACCTGACCCAGCATCATGCCAATGGCCGTGCTCTTGCCCGCACCGTTGTGACCGAGCAGCCCAAAGATTTCGCCGCGCGGGACAGTCAAAGTCAGATCATCCACCGCGAGGCGCGAACCAAATTTCTTTTGGACGTTACGGAGTTCGATCATTTTTGAAGCGTGCCTTCGATGGCGAGGAGGTTTTTGATATGGCCGTCGGCGTACAGATAATTCACCGCCTTGGCCGCACCACGCGCCTTGTGAAAATCTTCCTTGTCATACATCAGGGGAATGGCGTGCGGATCGAAGCGTAACCCAAACACGTTGAGATTGTCATCGCGCTGCCCGTTCAACAGGCTGTTCCAGGCATAACTGGCCCCGGTTTCTTCAAAGAGCTGCTTCCGGTCGGACGGACAACGCAGCACATTCGTGTTGCCAAGCTGACCTCGCAAAACCATGTCCGGGCCGGAAAGCGCATTGGTGGCGGGCTGATTCGTGCCCGCGAGCCGGTCCCGCATGATGGGCAGCCGGTTGTTGTTATCCTGCACGTAGAGCTGCAACGCCACACCGATTTGATGCAGGTTGCTGAGGCAGGTGGCCGAACGCCCCGCCTCTTTGGTTCGCCCCAAGGCCGGCATCAGTAGCGCCGCCAGAATCCCGATGATGGCAATGACCACAAGCAGTTCGATGAGTGTAAATGCAACAACGACCTCAACGCCCGCCCTCACCCTGACCCTCTCCCCCAAGGAGAGGGAATAACGATCAGGCGACTTACCAACTTCGGATGTCACTTCTGTCTCCGCCGCCTCATTCAATTGTGTTTCTGACCGTCGAGCAGACTCTAACCATGCGGTATTACCGGCAACCGCCAAACGATTCCCCCGCTCCTGGGGGAGAGGGTCAGGGTGAGGGCGGTCGTTCAACAAACTTTGCACGAGATGGTTTCCCTGAGTAACGTCACCTTCCCCGCATCATCCGGCCCGATTCCATCGCCCGCTGCAGTTCCTCCAACACCGGCGCAAGCTCAGCTTTGGTTTGCGCTGAACTTTGACTGTAAAAAGTTTTTAACCCGATTGTCCGGACTTGGGCTTCCAGCTCCGGACTGATCGGTGGACGATTTGCTCCAGCCGGCATCCCCTCCGCGCCCCCAGTTACATTGGCACTGACGTCCCGCAGTCGTTTCAGGGCGTCGTCAATGGTCTTGCGCCGTTTTTCTGCCGGTAATTCTTCAAAGGCCGAAATCATTTGCTTGAAACCCGCCGGCATCGTGGCTTCGAGAAACACGCTTTTTTCGTCTTCGGTCATCTGCGCAAACCACCCCTCCCCCAAGCGGTCCAGCCGCAATTGCTGACGCTCCTCGCGCGAGAGCCGATTAATCTTGTCCGCCAGCGCTTTCAGTGCCCGGGCGCGGTCCGCCGCACTGAGCCGGCTCAAATCCAAGGAGGCCACATAAGCTCGCACCTTTTCCGCGGTCATCTTGAGGCTCGTGGCAATCTTGGAGCCCGCAAAGCTCAATCCCCAGATCGCGATCAGGCCGAGCGCCGCCCACATTACCGCTCGTTGCCGTTGGTTTAACATGCCGTAAGTCTAGCGCGAGAACATGAATCCGCCACGGAAAAAGGGGCAAACAAAGCCAGCCCAACCGTTTTTGAGCCAGTTCCAACTTGCTTTGCTCCCCGCCGAAACTAACTTCCCACCCATGTCTTTTTCGGAAAATGCCGACCAATTGAAAAATCAAAACACCACTCCACTCGCCCACCCGGACCAGTTTGTCCGACGTCATATCGCACCAAACGCGGCCGAAACCGCAGCAATGCTCAAGTTGCTCGGTCACGACTCATTGGATGGTCTGATTGACGCAGCCGTGCCGAAACAAATCCGACTCGGCAAAACCCTGAATCTGCCCGCCGCGCAAAGTGAGTTTGATGCGCTTCGCGAACTGAAATCCATCGCCTCGCAGAATCAGGTCTTCCGCTCGTTCATCGGCATGGGCTACTACGATACGATTACGCCGCCCGTCATCCAGCGCAACGTGCTGGAGAATCCCGGCTGGTACACTCAGTATACTCCGTATCAGGCCGAGATTTCCCAAGGCCGCCTCGAAGCGCTCCTGAATTTTCAGACTCTTGCCACAGAATTAACTGCGCTGGACATCGCGAATGCGTCCATGCTCGACGAGGCCACCGCTGCCGCCGAGGCCATGACGATGTCGCATCGGCTCAAGGACGGACGCAATGTCTTCTTCGTTTCCGAGACCTGCCATCCGCAAACCATCGAAGTCGTCTCCGCCCGTGCCAAGGCGCTCGGCATCGAATTCGTTGTCGGCAATGCGGACAAATTTGAGTTCACCGACCAAGTGTTCGGCGCGCTCGTTCAATATCCCGATACGTTCGGTGCGATTTATAATTACGAACCCTTCGTCGAAAAAGCCCACGCCGCTGGCGCGATGGTCACGGTCGCGACCGATCTGCTCGCGCTCACGCTCATCAAGCCGCCGGGCGAATTCGGCGCGGACATCGCCGTCGGCAGCGCGCAACGCTTCGGCGTGCCGCTCGGTTACGGTGGACCGCACGCTGCCTTTTTCGCCACGCGCGATGAGTTCAAACGTCAGATGCCCGGCCGCATCGTCGGCGTATCTAAGGATGCGCGCGGCAAGCCCGCCATGCGCCTCGCCCTCGGTACGCGCGAACAACACATCCGCCGCGAGAAAGCCACGAGCAACATTTGCACAGCCCAGGCGCTCCTCGCCAACATGGCTTCCCTCTACGCCTGCTATCACGGCGCAGAAGGGCTGAAGCAAATCGCCCAGCGCGTCCACACGCTGACGGAAGTTCTCGCAACGGGCTTGGAGCGGCTTGATTTTGCAGTCGCCACCACACCCCGCTTCGACACGTTGAAGATCAATCTGGGGGAAAGGCGCATCACAGACATTGTAAAGATTGCCGAAGCGCATCGCATCAATCTCCGCGCGATTGACGACAAGACCATCGGCATCGCGCTGGACGAGACCACCAGTGCAGCGGACGTAACCACACTCTTGCAAGTGTTCAACGGCGACAAAGCGCCCGACTTCGCCGTCGCGGACTTGACCGAGCACGCCATCAAGAACGCCAAACACGCCTGCGACCGCACGTCAGAGTATCTGCAACACCCCGTCTTTAATCGCTACCACTCCGAGACCGAGATGTTGCGCTACATCAAGCGACTTGAATCGCGCGACCTCTCGCTCACCGCGTCCATGATCCCGCTCGGCTCATGCACCATGAAACTCAACGCCGCCGCCGAGATGTTCCCCGTCTCGTGGCCCGAGTTCGCCAAGATTCATCCCTTCGCGCCCATCAAACAAACGCGCGGTTATCAGAAGATGTTTGAGCAGCTCGAAACCTGGCTCGGCGAAATCACCGGGTTCGCCGGAATTTCCTTGCAGCCCAACGCCGGTTCGCAAGGCGAATACGCCGGGTTGCTCGTCATCCGCGCTTATCACGAATCCCGCGGTGAGTCCCATAGGACGGTGTGTTTAATCCCCTCGTCAGCTCACGGAACAAATCCCGCGAGCGCAGTGATGGCGGGAATGCGCGTCGTATCCGTCGCATGTGACGAACGCGGGAACATAGACGTGGCAGATCTCAAAGTTAAAGCGGAAGCCCATAAAGAGACGCTGGCGTCCCTCATGATCACCTATCCCAGCACGCACGGTGTGTTCGAGGAAACCATCCGCGAGATTTGCGAAATCATCCACACCAACGGCGGCCAGGTTTACATGGACGGTGCGAACATGAACGCGCAAGTCGGCCTCACCTCACCCGGCTACATCGGCGCGGACGTCTGCCATCTGAACCTGCACAAAACTTTTTGCATCCCGCACGGCGGCGGCGGCCCGGGCGTCGGCCCGATTGGCGTGGCGGCGCATCTCGTCGAGTTTTTGCCCGGCCACAACGTCCTCAACCTCGGCGGCGAAAGCCCGATTGGCGCAGTCAGCGCCGCGCCGTGGGGCAGCGCGAGCATTCTCACCATTTCGTGGATGTATATCGCGATGATGGGCGCGGACGGACTCACCGAAGCCACCAAGTTCGCCATCCTTAACGCCAACTACATCTCCAAGCGGCTCGAGAAACATTTCCCGACGCTCTACCGCAGCAACGGCCTCGTCGCGCACGAATGCATCCTCGACCTGCGCGCGTTCAAGAGTGTCACCGCCGAAGATGTGGCGAAGCGGCTGATGGATTACGGCTTTCACGCGCCGACGCTCTCGTGGCCCGTCGCCGGCACGCTCATGGTCGAACCGACCGAAAGCGAATCGAAATACGAACTCGACCGTTTCTGCGACGCAATGATTTCCATCCACGCGGAAATGACCGCCGTGGAAACCGGCACGGCGGACGCGAAAAACAATCTGCTCAAGAACGCCCCGCACACAGCGGACCAGATCGCCAGCGACAATTGGAATCGTCCCTACTCGCGCGAAGCGGCGGCGTTCCCGGCCAAGAGCCTGTACGACTACAAATTCTGGCCACACGTCGGGCGTGTGGATAATGTCTTTGGTGATCGTAATCCGGTTTGTTCGTGTGTCGGAATGGAAGCATATGAAAGCTAAGCGCAGCCGACGCGAAAAACAATCTGCTGGCCAAGAGCCTGCACGACTACAAATTCTGGCCGCACGTGGGCCGCGTGAACAACGTCTTCGGCGACCGCAACCCGGTCTGCTCCTGCGTTGGGATGGAAAATTATTCTTAACCGCAGATTGCGCAGATGAACGCAGAAGCGGTGGGGCGAGGCTACTGACGAGCCGTGGTTCAGACAGGATTAGCAGGATTCACAAA
>JANYBF010000090.1 GCA_025360895.1 Verrucomicrobiota bacterium | reverse complement strand
AGATCGCCCACTTGCGCGTGCTCAGAGCTAATGACCAATGGCTATCCCTCTGGAATTAACCTCACCCGCTTTTAACCTCACCCATGACGGACACCAACCAATTGCTGCTCGACTATGCTAAAAAAGGCTCGGAATCCGCGTTTCGCGAACTGGTTATCCGCTATCTTGACCTGGTCTATTCCGTGGCGCTCCGTCGGGCCGATGGGAATGTCCACACGGCGGAAGACATCGCCCAAAGCGTCTTCACCGACCTGGCCCGCAAGGCGGGTGACCTGCCGCCCAACATCCTGCTCGGCGGCTGGCTGCACCGGCATACGGGCTTCGTGGCTTCAACCATTCTGCGTTCGGAACATCGGCGGCAGAACCGTGAAAGGCAGGCGGCGGAAATGAACTCCCTGAATGCCGCTCCGGATAATAATGCCTGGCTGCAGCTTGGCCCGGTATTGGATGAAGCGATTGATCAACTTGCAGCCGCTGATCGCGAAGCCATCGTGCTGTGTTACTTTGAGCGCCGCGACTTGCGCGCCGTGGGCGCGGCCCTTGGTATCGGTGAGGATGCCGCGCAGAAGCGGGTGAGCCGCGCCGTGGACAAACTCCGCGAGTTGGTGGGTGAATGCGGGGTCGCAATCACGACCACGGTTTTGGTTGCATCGCTCGCCGGATCCGCAGTGAGCGCTGCGCCGGCTGGCCTGGCGGGCAGCATCAGCAACACGGCCTTGGCGGCGGGCGTGGGCGCCGGATTTGCCGTCGGTTTACTCAAGGGGCTGACGGCCGGGAAATTCAAGCTGGCGCTCGGCGCAACGGTATTGGCCGTGGTGGCTTTGCCTTGGCTGATCCAGAAGTTCCGGATGGCAGATCAAGGCTCACTCTCGACAGCGGTCATTGCCAAAAGCATAGCTGAAACTCCCACTGACCTGACGAACGACACCGCTTCGCTTGCCGCCAGTCACCCCAACGCCGCTGCCAAATCGAGCACGGCAAAAGAGTCGGGGTTGTTGCGCCTGACCATTGTGAGTGCGGATGGTGGGCAGGCGATACCGACGGTGACGATTGATTACCGCCGTTGGGACCAGGACAAGTTTACCGGTCGTTCACTGCAATCCACGCGCTTCGGGGTGTGCGAGGTTTCCTACCCGCAGGAGACGACGACGGAACTGGAATTTACGACGCGCGTGGATGGATTTGCCGACACCCGATTGCACTGGCGCAAGGATCGTGGCGATGCAATCCCGACGGAATACACGTTGCGGCTGGAGCGGTCTGTGCCGATTGGTGGCACGGTGGTGGACGCGGACGGCCAGCCGGTAGCCGGCGCAAAAGTGGGTTTCAATCACGAGGATGACCCGACCTCGGTGAAATGGCCCGAAGATCACGAGTTCGGGTGGATCGAAGTCAGCACGGATCAGAATGGGCGCTGGCGCATCAATCGCATGGCGGATGAAGTGATCCGCCGGATATACGGCGGCGCCCGGCATCCGGAACATGTGGACGCGGACTTCCTCTTCCTGGACCGAAAACGGGAGGCGGAACCCAAACTGCGCGCGGAGACATATGCTTTTCAACTCGGCCGACCGGTTGAAATCAGTGGCGTGGTGGTGGATGCCGACGGAATGGCGGTGGGCGAAGCCGAGGTGCTCGTTGGTGGTCGGAGTGATTCCGGCAAGCGAACGGCGAAGACGGCGCTAGATGGAACTTATACGGTGAAAGGTTGCCGACCCGGCAAGGTCATGATTACGGCGGAAGCGAATGGTTATGCTGCGACGACAATCGAATTGGCTGAAGCGGGTAGTGCGCCGGTTCGCCTCGTGTTGCAGCAGGGAAAACTCCTGCGCCTGCGCATCGCGAACCGGGATGGCCAGCCAATTCCCAAAGCGCATGTGTGGTTGGACACTTTCCGTAACGGACCGATCGAAAAGCCCCGCCCCATCGCGGTGCAGGCGGATTTTAATCCGCGCAGCGATGACCAAGGTCTAGTGGTCTGGAGCAACGCCCCGGATACGGAGTTGCAGTTCGACATCGCCGCCGGCGGTTACATGCGCGCCGATGATTTTAAAGTGCGTCCGGATGGCGAGGAACACATGGTTACCCTCACACCTGCCGTCGTGGTTTCCGGGCAAGTCACGGACGCGATCACGGGGCAACCCATTCCGAATTTTCGCATCATCTGTGGGTGGCCGAACGTAAGTGCAGCTGGAAGTGCGAGCGTAAATTGGAGCCGCTTCGGGCGCGACTGGCTTGCCTTCACCGGCGGAAAATATCACCACGCGTTCGAGGATGCGCTGATTCATGGTGGTCCCAATCCGGGCTACGCCTTGAAGTTTGAGGCGGATGGTTATGCCTCGCTCACTTCGCGTGTGATCAAGGCGGACGAAGGGGAAGTCCAACTCGCCGTCGCGCTCAAGCCCGCGCCCACCGAACGGTACACAGTTTTACTGCCTGATGGTCGCCCGGCCGCGAATGCGGAAGTGGGATTGATTGCGCCCGGCGTCCGCCTGGAACTGGCGCCCGGCAGATTCAATCGGGAGAATGCTCAAGTCGGCGGCAGCATTC
>JANYBF010000089.1 GCA_025360895.1 Verrucomicrobiota bacterium | reverse complement strand
TGTCGGTGACGCGGACAGTCACGAGGTTGGTGGCGGGCGACTGGTTGGTGGTGGGCGTCCAGGTGAAAACCCCGCTGTTGGGATTAATGGCGGCTCCCGAAGGCGCGCCCGGATCCAGACTGTAAGTCAGGATTTGTCCGGGGTTGGGATCGGTGGCCAAGGCGGTGAAGGTGATAAGACTGCCTTCATTGCCGGAACGATCCCCGATGGCGGCGAGAACCGGGGCTTGATTGCTAACCACGCCGTCAAGCGTGTTGGGGCCGCGCGGAGTCGGCAAGGTCATGAAATAGAAGGAGCCGGAGTTGCCGTCGGGATAGCGTCCCTGGCTGACATTATTGGTCTGGAGCCCGAAGGTGACACTGTCAATGTTTGAGCCGCTGGGGGCGTACAGGCCGATGGCTTCGCCCGAGCCGCTCAGTTTGAAATTAACATGCAGGTCTGGACTGTTGGTCGAGTTTTGGCCGGTGTCGTTGTCGGCCCATACCAGCAAGTATCCTCCGGCGGGAACACTGTAACCGGCCGGAATGACGTATTGTGTCGTGTTGGTCAGATTATCCGTGAGCGTGAAACCAGCCAGGTCCACCGCGGTGGGGCCGGCATTGTAGAGCTCAAACCAGTCGTCGAAATGGTTGTCGGCGGGATCGACAAGATTGGCGGTGTTGCTGGCCATCCATTCGTTGATGGTGATGGGAAAGGCGGGGTAGGCGTTGGTGTTCGGCTGGCCGGGTGTGGCGTAATAGAACTTCTGGCGTTTGGCCGGAGTGCCATCGGGGAACGCGCCGTAGGAACGGTCGGCGTTGAGGAGATTGTAGTTGAGATAATCCACCACGTTGGTCTGGCCGCCAACGACCCCGGTCAAAGCCACCGAACCGCTGGTCGGTGGAATTGTAAAACTGGTGTGCAACTCGCCGGCCAGCGATTCTCCCGGATTGCCGTCGAGATAGACCACCAGAAACTGCCCCGCGTTGAGTTGCGTGTTGTTGGGGAAGGCCCATTGCGTGAGATTCGTGTAGTTGTTTGCCAGATAATAACCGCCCAAGTTGAGGGTGTTGGTCCCCGAATTATACAACTCCACCCAAGGATGATGATGACCCAGATGATCGGTGATGCCCGTCACATTGTCCGGCTCAAGTTCGTTCAACCACACCGGCGGAAAGGCCGCCAGATTCGCCCGCACCGAATTGGCCGCTCCGGGCGTATACTGGGTGGAGTTGGCAACGGGCGAGAACAGGTAGTTCTGGTCACTCCGGGTGCCGCTGCCCGACAGGCGGATGGTCACGGTGCCGCCGTTGGTATTCGGCAGATACCAGTAACTCAGGGTGTAAGTCGCATTGGTCACGAGTGGGCCCATGTCCTGCCAGATCGAATCGCCCACCGAGGAACCATTTGCGCCGCACACCAAATGCAAGCCGCCGGCGCCGGAATGCTTGACCGTGGAACTGATGGAACTGCCCGCACAGTTCGCCGTGACGTTCCACGGCGCACTCAGCGCCGTTTCAAAGTCTCCGTCCTGAATGAAGTTCGGTCCCACGCCGGGCACGCTGCCGGCCACGAGTTGCAGGTCGTCCAGATAGACATCCCCGGCTGTGGAATACACGTAGAGTCGTGAAGTGGTGGCCGTGCCGGTAACCGTCACGAACTGCCATTGGGGCGGCGGCGATGTCACCGCATTCGTTGTGACCACAGCCCAGTTGGCGACCCGATTATTGTTCTGACTCGGATCGATCAACTGCAACGATGGCCCAAAGCCGTTTGCCGCCCCAGGCCAGGGCGGTGCGCTGTCAAAGGTGACCTGATTGAGGATCAAATCCAAGGCGGGTGACGGGCCGGGTTGGACGAGCTTCAACGTTTCACCGCCATTGGACAACTTGCCGGGGAACACCCCAGCGAGAGGGATGGTGTTGCCGTAAGCTCCCATGAAGGCAATTTCATCGTTGGCAACCACCAGGAATCCATCCGGCTGAATTATGCTGCCGCCCGGGAAGGTAAAGCCCACGCCGTCCAACCGGTCACCGGACAAGTCGAACGCATTGTTCGTGGAAGTATTGTAGAGCTCGATGAAGGACGCGTTGGGAACGGCCGGGTTGTACATGATTTCATTGATGACCAAATGATCCTGGGGCGGTTGCGTCGTTCCGGTGTAGTTGATGGTAATGGAGTCGGTGGCACCGGCGATAACCTTCCCGTACAAATCATTCGCAGTGACCACGAGCGTGTTGTTTCCGCCATTCAGAGCGTAATGGAGAGTCCAGCCGGTGGTGCTCGTCCAAGTGACCGGAAAGGCGACACCGTTGATGAGTATGGTCTTCACCTCGACTGGCGCCGTACCGCTCAGGGTGAGGTAGTTCCGGTTGGTGCTGAAATTGTTGCCCCCATTGCTCGTGATGGCGAAAGCCACGTTGGCGTTCTCGCTGGTCAACGTGCTCAACAGGGAGTTGTGCATGGTGGAAATCCAGGTCTTGATGGCGGCGGGCGAGGCGACACTGATGCCGCTGTTGACGAAGGCTGCGTACCTGGCGTCCAGAATCGGATCGACGTTCGCGTTCAGCATGGGGCCGTTGGCGATTTCCTTGAATGCGCGCAGATAAGCGCGGCGGAAGGTTGGGTTGCTGTAAATCTGTCCCATGGCCGGGTCCGCGCCGTTGTAACTGAACAGATTTCCGGCGTCAGGCCCCCAGGAACTGCTGTTCCCCAGTACAATGTTGTAATCCCAGATGAAGAGGGTCCACTTGCCGTTGACCGGCTTGTAGCCGTACATGTTCTGGGCGTTCTGGGCGCCGAAGGAATCCCAGTTGCCGACGGCGTGTTCGATCGCGAAGATGCGCAACCATTCCTCCATGTCCACCTCGGCCTCCATGTTCGCCACGTAGTTGCTTGATCCATACGTGTTGGCGGCATCGACCAGAGCGTAGACGTTCGTATAATTGTTGGCTGAATCTGGTGTTCTTCGATTCAGATAATTCCAACGGTAGCGGGCGAGTTTCTTGGTGCCGCCACTGGTGTAATTGTTGAGCGTGCACCAGGAACTGTTGTTGAAGGGATTGAAGACGGTCGGATCAAATTCGAACCAGGGTTGCAATTTGTAAAGGACCCCGTCGGCGTCATTGGGAAAATGCTCCTTCACCACGTCGGCATCGGGTGTCTGCGCGTCCTCCATCAGGGTACCGCGGCGGGTGCCGTTGACATACACCGCGACGAAGCGGCGATAATTCCAGGGCAGATGGAGCTGCCGCACCATCCAGTAGGCGGTTTGTTCGCGCTGGTCGCTGTTGTCGTCGCCGGGGCCGTTGCCCGGTTGATGAATCTTGTTGAAGGATGTTGCGCCGAGGAATTTATCGTCGTCGGGGAACACCCACTTGTAATGGCAGAGGCTGCCATTTGGTGTGTCGAATTGCTGGTGATAAGGGCTGCCGGCGTAGCGGGCCTGCATGTCGTAAACCACCCGGTCGCCATAGACAAATGTGCCATCGAACATCTGGTTGCTCAGGTCAGGCAGGCTGGTCCACAAATTGATCGTCGATTGGGTCAGCCAGAGATGGTAGGTGCCGAAGCCTCCGGTGGGGATCGAATCTCCAAACATGATGACGCATTCCCTGGCTGGCGAATTATCGTCGAGCAAGGCGGGAAACCACGTCGTTGCCGCCGACGGGTCGGCGGCTTGGAGATAGAAAGCCACGATGGTTTTGGCTGCTTTTCCGGGAATGGTGGCGCTGTAAATGCCGTCGCCGGCGATCAGGTCGCCGCCCGTCCCGTTGTCGTTCATCGTAAGGGAGGCGTAGGTCGTGGACGGGTCCACCCGGTAATTGAGCGTCAGTGACGAGACGGTGTCGGGATCGTGAACGCGCGCCGTGACCACGACACTCTGGTTGGCGGCGGGGAGGGACGGCGAGTGGGTGACGTCATAGATGGCGGGTCCGGCGTTGTTGACGGCGCGGCTGTTGCGCGCGCCCGGCGTGCCTAGATTGGCGGGCACGGGAAGAGTGCCGGTGGTTTCGAGCCAGTTCCCGTTGAGACGGAGCAGCACCTCGGGCCAGCCGCGCAGCCAGCGGGCCTGGAAACGGAGCGTGGCCTGCTGTCCGGCGGCCAGCGTGGTGTTGTTCAATGCCGCCTGACAGGAATTGGCGCCGGTCCAGATCCGGTCAGTGCAACGAAGATGCAGCGAGTGGGCGCTGACATAGCCGGTCGATTCCAGACTCGATAGATAGTGATCCCCCTGCAACGTCCAGCCGGTAAGGCCCGATTCGAAATCCGGATTGGTCACGTAGTTCGCGCCCGCCGTTCCTGGCCGCACTTCCACATTATCGACCAGGCACTCACCAGCGTCCAACAGACCGATCTGGCAATGGGCGATGTTCGCCTCGCGGTTGGCGCCAAGGTCCAGGGTGCCGGTGGTTTCAATATTGGTCCAGGATGACTTGAGGGTCTCGTCACTGTCCGCCCAGTTGGCCGCCAGCCGATGATTGCTCCGCGGATCTGTCAATTCGAGACTACTGCCGCCGCCGTTGGCCCATTGGCTCCAACGACCACCGGTGTCGAAGGTCACCTCATCCATGACGATCCAGGCGGTGTTGGTCGTCAATACTCCCGGAGCGTTGGTGTTCACCTGCTCATCCGGCAACGCCAGTGCGAGGCGCTCTCCGCCGCCGGCCAGGCTGCCACCAAAATCGCCTACCGTGTTAGCGGGATTGAGATTCGGGTAATGCGCGAAGAGATTGGTGACATTCCGCCCGACCACCAGATAGCTGTTGGCCGCCAGCAGGGTGTTGGTGGGAAACTTGTAGTTGATTCCCGAAATGAAACGCCAACCCCCGAGATTCACTGTGTTGGTTCCCTTGTTGTAAAGTTCTACGTACTGG
>JANYBF010000084.1 GCA_025360895.1 Verrucomicrobiota bacterium | reverse complement strand
GGACACTTGTTCAGCTATGACCACGTAACCGACGTTTTGGAAATTCGATCGCTGGCGGGACGCGGCGTGAACAAGCTTTCGGGTGGCGAGAAACAGCGCGTCGCTTTAGCGCGGGCCTTGTTGACGTCGCCCCGGCTATTGCTCTTGGATGAACCGCTGGCGAATCTCGACGGCGCACTGAAGGCAAAAATCATCCCTTACCTGACGCGCGTTCGCGAAGAGTTTCGTTTGCCCATGCTCTATGTCACGCATGACTTCGACGAAGTCCGCGATTTATGTGATCACGTCCTGCTGTTAGAGCGTGGAAGAATTACCCCGCAAAGTTCGTAGCCGACGCATTACGCTTCTACTCATAGTAATCCCACCTCACCGGCGGAAAAATGTTTCGCGCAACGACCCACGCTCGGTGCGCACTGCCATGCCGGGGTGAAAATAGTGCCGCTCGAACCAGCCTTGCGGTACTTCGAAGACGAATTGCGGTTGCTCGACCGCGATCTCTTCTAGCTCCGCCACGCCTCTTGATCCCAAGGCCCATCCGATCCTCCTGCTCCATGGCCCGGTCTTCTGACGCATTCCATTTTGATCACACCCCCTTTTTTGATTTTGAAATCCTCCCGCCATCTTAGATTGTAAACCTTGATGAAACCTGCGTAGCTGAGGGCCAACAATAACCAGGAGTTCATTATGGCCAAAGGCAACAACAGTCAGAAAAAAGAAATCAAGAAGAAGAAGAAAGAGAAACCCAAGGCAGCGCCCACCACCTCCCGGCGGGGCTTCTGACGGGACGCCGGATATTCGACCGACGATTCTTCGCGCCGAAAATTACGGTTGATCGCGCGGCGGCCCGCGCTGCTCGACGGCGTACCGCCGCGTGGAAATTCCAAGGGTCAGGATTCACCCGCTTTGGTTTCGAGTGAGCATCAACCTTGCAATCATCGGTGGCGGTCCGGCGGGTCTGCGCGCAGCGGAAGTGGCGGCGGCGGGCGGCGCGTCCGTGATGCTGTTCGATGCCAAGCCGTCGGTAGGCCGCAAGTTTCTCGTCGCCGGGCGCGGGGGGCTGAATCTCACCCACGCTGAACCGCAGGAACGCTTTGTTACGCGCTACACCGGCTCGGAACCGCCGGGAGCACTTGGACCGCTCTCCTCGCGGAATTTGACGCCGTCGCGTTACGACAATGGGCGGCGGAACTGGGGGTGGAAACGTTCGTGGCGACGAGTGGGCGTGTTTATCCGCGTGAACTCAAAGCGGCGCCGCTGTTGCGCCGCTGGGTGCATCGGTTACGGGCAGCCGGCGTGCATTTCGTGATGCGCCATCGCTGGACCGGCCTGCGACCAGGAGCGCGGTGGTCGGTTGATTGCCAGGTCGAAGGCGAGGCTCGCACTTTCGAAGCGGACGCGGTGATTCTCGCGCTGGGCGGCGGCTCGTGGCCGGAAACGGGTTCCGATGGTGCGTGGGTTTCGGTGCTGGGAAAACTGGGTGTGACAGTCGTTCCGTTGGCGCCTGCCAATTGCGGCTGGGAAATCCCCTGGCCACCCGGCGTGCTCGCGCGAGCGGAAGGTCAGCCGCTGAAAAACGTCACGGCGCGCGCCGAGGGAGTGATGGCGGTGGGTGAACTGCTTGTGACAAAATACGGACTGGAAGGCGGCGCGATTTACCAACTCGGCCCGGCGCTGCGTGCCCTGCCGGAGCCGGAGATCGTCATTGATTTCAAACCCGCCCACACCACCCAACAACTCGCGCGGAAATTGGGTGATTGTCGGCGCAACTTTCTCGCCGAAGCCCGTTCCCGCTGGCGGTTGAGCGACGCGGCGTTTGCGATCCTGGAAAATCTGCCGGGCCGCGCGCCGTTCACTTCCGCCGAAGCGCTCGCCACGACCGTGAAAAATTGCGTGTTGCGGCTCACCGGTCCGCGACCGTTGGCGAAGGCGATCTCTTCCGCGGGCGGCGTTCATTGGAGCGAACTGGACGCCGCGCTCATGGTGCGCCGGCTGCCGGGAATTTTTATTGCCGGTGAAATGATTGACTGGGAAGCCCCGACCGGCGGCTATCTGATGCAGGGTTGCTTTGCGACGGGCACCCGCGCCGCTCAAGGGGCGCTGGAGTGGATGCGCTTGCGGCCGTGAACGCCGCCGCCGACCCTTTGCCGGGTTCCAGCCAACCCGGGCGGGGTGTTCAAGTGACACGACGCTTCATTCGCAAAGCGGCCAATTGCGGCTAGACTATTCCGGTGAAGAAAATGTTTGTCGCGTTGTTCATTCTGGTGATTGGGATTGCCCTGATTCTGGTGGGCTGTCGCGCCACGCGGGCAGGATACGAGTCCGCGCCCTACCAGGTGGTGCGCGCCGTCGGCAAGTTCGAGGTGCGGGATTACCCGGCGCTGACGGTGGTGGAAACAACCATGACCCGCAGCGGCAAGGCCGCCGATGGGAGCTTCAACCGCCTGTTTGGTTTTATCACTGGTCGAAACGAAGCCCAACAAAAGATTGCCATGACGACGCCGGTGTTCATGTCCTGCAACGACTCGAACCGCACGATGGCTTTTGTGCTGCCGGCCAAAATGAACGCGACTCAAGCGCCCCAGCCGACGGAGGACTCCGTGGCAGTGCGGGACTTACCGGCGGGACGGTTCGCCGTGCTGCAATTCAGCGGTGGGCGCAGTGAGCTGCACGAGGGGGAGGCGTTGGACCGTTTGAAAACCTGGATGGCGGCGGCGGGGTTGCGCGTGTTGTCGCCACCGGTCTATGGCTATTTTGATCCGCCGTGGACGCCGGCATTTCTGCTCCGGAACGAGGTGATGTTGCGCACCGAGGGCGGCCAATGATGCGCCGCCACTTTGGTTTTTCCCTCGCTTTCCCGGGCGGCTCCGCTTACACGAATGCGCGAGATGGAATGGCCTGCCCTTTTGCTCGCCGGTTTCGCGGTGCTGTTTATCGGCGTCGCGAAGGCGGGTTTTGGCGGCGGGTTGGGGATGCTCGTCACGCCGTTGTGCGTGCTCGCGTTCGGGCCAAAGACGGCGATCGGCATCCTGCTGCCGTTGCTGTGCGCCGGGGACGCTTTTTCCCTTTACCACTACTGGCGCCGGTGGCGCGCGGAGAACTTGAAATTTCTGCTCCCAGGCGTGGTGGTTGGCGTCGTGATCGGCGTGCAGCTCGTCGGCCAATTTTCACCGCGCCAGCTCAACATCGCCATCGGATTGATCGCCGTGCTGTTCGTGGGGTTTCAACTCGCCAAGGATCGCATCTTTCGGGCGGAAGGCGCGTTCACCCCGAATCACCGGGTCGGGCTGCCGTGCGGTATTGGCATGGGCATCACCTCGACCTTTGCCCACGGCGCCGGGCCGGTAGCGGCGATGTTCCTCATGCCGCAACGCCTGCCCAAGGAAATTTTCGTCGGCACCAGCATCCTCGTTTTCACCTTCGTAAACTGGATCAAGCTTCCGTTTTTCTGCGTGGACCGTTCGCTGGTGAATCTGCCGGTGTTTGCCGCGCAAGCGTTGATCACGCCGGCCACGCTGCTAATGAGCGCGAAGTTTTTTCCGCTCGTGCCGCTCGGCGTCTGGCTGGGCGTCTGGCTGAACCGCCGGTTTTCCGAAACCGTTTTCGTGCGCGTGATTTACGCCGTCCTGCTCGTCACCGGCCTGCAACTCATCTTCAACTTCGACCTCGCCGCGCCGTTTCGGTGAACTGGGTCGCCGGAACCGGGTGGGACTGCCCGCGTGCCTCCGGGCGCCGGCCGTCAGTGGTAAAACCCGCCCTATTTCACCGCTTCAAATACCTGCAACGTCGCCCGAGCCATCGCTTCGGCGCTGAATTTTTCGGCCACGGCCCGGCGGCCCGCGTCACCCAGCGCCCGGGCGCGCTCCGGGTCCAGGAGCAATTCTTCCAACGCGTCCGCAAGGGATTTGGCATCGTCCGGTTCGCACAAAACCCCGCCGCCCGTGGCCGCGAGAATCTCCGGAAACGCGGCAGTGCGCGGTTGCACCACGGGCACGCCCGCCGCCAGCGCTTCAATAACGTACAGCCCGAAGGCTTCGCCATAATTCGCCGGGACGGAAAACACCGTCAACCCCTGAAGAAAAGCCAGCTTTTCCGCACGGTTGAGATTCGGACTGAAGCTGACCTCGCCGATGTAGCCGGCTTCCGCGAGCCGCACGCGCAGGGATTTGACGAAGGGTTCATCCCCCGGGCCGCAGCCGCCGCCGATGTGCAGCTTTAAGCGCGGCACGCGTCCGCGCTGCTTGAGGTGGATGAACGCCTCCACGAGCAGATCCAGCCCCTTGTCTTTGCACATGCGCGCGAAGTAGCCAAGCACCGGTGCCGTTCGACTTTGGGCTTTGGGCTTTGGACTTTGGACTTCATAACCGCCCAGGTTGATCCCATCAGGCACCACATGCAATCGCTCTGGCTGCAAGTTGAGTCGTAGTTTCATGGCCTCGGCGTTCCAACGGCTCGGGGCGATCCACGCATCCAAGTCCGCCGCCCGTTCCGTCAGCAATTGCCAAACGACCGG
>JANYBF010000081.1 GCA_025360895.1 Verrucomicrobiota bacterium | reverse complement strand
CGGCCAGAATGACCGGCAGGTTGGCGGGATCGTGCCGGTTGCCATCGGACATGCTCGAACCGAACAGCACCAGGCTGTTGTCGAGCAAGGTGCGCTCGCCTTCCTTGATCGCCGCGAGCTTGTCCATGAGGTACGCCAATTGTTCATTGTGCCAGCGGTTGATCTTGGTGTAGGGCTCGAACTTTTCTGTCTTATCCTGGTGATGACTGAATTCGTGATGCGAGCCGCCCGCGCCGGGAATCAGCTTGCCGAAATTTTTCCCGGAAACGTCGTTGGCAAACATGAAGGTGCCGATGCGCGTGCTGTCGGTCCAGAACGCGAGCGCGATCAAATCAAGCATCAACCGGACGTGTTCCTGATGATCCCCCGGTTCGCCCTTGGGGGCCGCGATGTCCCCGGGTTGCGTTTCCGGCTGCCATTGCCGCGGGTCGGGCTTCGAGAAAAACTCGAGCCGCTTTTCCACATCCCGGACGGCGTCGAGATATTCATCTAGTTTGTATTGATCGTCCCGGCCCAGGCGACCACGCAGTCGGTTGGCGTCATCCAGGACAAGATCGAGGAGGGCGGACCGGTCTTCCTGCTGGCGTCGGTCGGCGTTGGAAATGCGGTTGGCTTTCATCACGCTGAAGAGGCGCTCGTAGGCGAGGCGCGGGTTGATCTCCTTGGCGAGCGGCATGTTGGGGGAGCGCCAAGCGATGTAACAACCATAGAGCCGTGTGTAGCCGACATTGGTGTCAATGCCCGAGATCACCGGATCAATGCCGAGTTCCAGCGAAGGCAGGGGAGTGAGATGGCCAATCTGCTGCGCGCAAAGCTGGTCAATCGAAAGCCCGCCAACACTGATGTCTTTGCCCGCAGTTTTGCGGACAGGCAGGCCGGTGAGAAAGTTTGCCGTTTTCGCGTAATGACCGTCGCCCTGATGGCTGTGTTGTTTGTCGAGACCGGAAAAAACCAACAAGTTGTCGCGATGCTTCGTCAGTGGTTCCAGGGCGTAAGGCAGTTCAAAGTCCGGGCCGTCCTTTTTCGGGAACCAGTTCTTCTCCCACACACCGTTCGGGAAATAAATGCACGCCATGCGCACCGGCGCTTGCACGCTGGCGGCGGCCTTGGTCGAGGCCAGCGCATCCGGGGCAGCCAGGGCCGCGACCTTGCCCATGGCGTCGAGCAGGGGCAGACCGAGCAGCGCGCCCGCGCCTTGAAGGAACGAACGGCGCGGCAGGCGCCAGTTGCGTTCGAGGATCGCAGGCGTTTGCGGGATGAATTTTGGGGCGGATGATTGCGGCGATTGCATCTCAGGATTCCGGTTGGTTCAGCTTGGGGTAAAAGCGATGTTGAAACGGGTAGCTGATGGCGATGGTCTCGATCAGAACGGAGGTCCGCCAAGCGTTTTTCTCGAGCGCTTTCATGGCGTCATCAATAACACAATTGTCAAACTTGTTCAATTCCCGCCCGAACGCAAAGCCGGTCATCTTTCGTGCGAGGTGTCGCACGATCTTTTCCTTGCGCGCCATGAGCACTTTTTTTAGTCCGCCGGGACCTTCGTAAGTCTCCCCCGAGGGCAGCGTGCCTTGAGTGTCGAGCGGCGCACCGTGTAACTGATCCCGCCAGCGGCCAAGCACGTCAAAATTTTCCAGGCCGAAGCCCAGCGGATCCATTTTGTCGTGGCATGAGGCACACTCGGCTTTGAGGCGATGCTGTTCGAGTTGTTTCCGCAGGGAAAGGCCGGTGGTCTCGGCCGCCGACTCGTTCAGGGCCGGCACATCAGGCGGCGGCGGCGGAATCTTGTCGCCCAACAACGCCTCGATCACCCAGCGTCCGCGCAAAACCGGACTGGTGCGCAACGGAAACGAAGTCGCTGTATGCACTGCCGCCATCCCCAGAATACCGCCGCGCCGGGCATCCGCCACTTCCACGAGTTGCAATTCTTCACCGGTGACGCCGGGGAAGCCGTACAGCTCCGCGAGCCGCCGGTTGGCAAAAGTGTATTTGCTGTCGATGAGTTCGAGGAGCGACCGGTCATCGTGAACCAAGTGGTTAAAAAAAGCGACGACCTCGCCTTTCATGGCTCGGGCGAGGGCGGCGTCAAACTCCGGGTATTTGGTGGCGTCCGGCTTCACTTCGCCGCCGAGCCGGTCCAGGTCCAGCCACTGGAGGGCGAAGCGTTCACCCAACGCGGCCGCCTTCGGGTCTTTCAACATGCGATGAATCTGCGCGCGATAGATGTTCGTGTTGGCAAGCTTCCCCGCTTCGGCGAGCGCAAGCAGTTCGGCATCGGGCATCGAGGACCAGAGAAAATATGACAGCTTGCTCGCCAGCGGAACATCCGCGAGCCGCTGAATCCCCGTCGTGGCCGGTTCCGGTTCGGCGAGAAAGAGGAAGTGTGGCGAGACCAGCGCGCCTTGCAGGGCCAACCGCACCGAGGCCGCGAAGCTGTCGCCCCGCTCGCTCGCTCGGGCATACAACTTCATCAGGTGATCCACTTCCTCGGGCGTCACGGGCCGGCGCCAAGCTCGGCGGGCAAACGTCGCAATCACCTCCCGCGCGACTGGCGCTGATTTCTCGAACCAGCCCGGCTGGTTAAACAGAATCCGTTCGCGGGCCGCGCGGAGTTCGCGACTTTGTCCGCGCGGGCGATCTGCCAGAACCTGTTGCGTGATTTGCTCCGCGGCGGCGAGATATTTCTCGATATGAATGGAGGACGTGAACAGCGTGTCCCCGGTGGTGTCGAAACCTTCGCCGCCGCCACCGTCGGCGGGCAGCAGTTGTTCCAGTTTGAGATGGAGTTCGACGCCAAACAGATCGCGGATGGTATTGATGTATTCCGCGCGGTTGAGCCGCCGGCTCATCACGTAGCCGCGATAGTAACTGGCCGTGCGATCGGACGCGATCTGGTTGCAATCAATCTTTTCCGGCATGGGCAACTGGCGGAGGAAACCCATGAGTTTCTCGAACTGGCTGAAGTCCAGTTCGCCGGCCTTCTTGGGCGGCATCTCGTAGGCCTGCACCTTTTCGAGGACGGTTTGCCAGAGTTCCGGCTCGGCTTTGATCGCGTCCAAATTCTCGAACCGTTCCAGGTTCACGTCGCCCTTGGTCTTGGTCGCGTCATGACACTCGTAACATTTCTTCGCCATCAACGGGCGGATGACTTTCGTGTAATCCTCCGCGAGTTCGGCGTACGCGGGGAGATTGCCGGCTAGAAGCGTGGCTATGATCGCCCCGGACAGCCTTGACCTTTGTTTGGTCGTCAAGATCACAAGCAGCTTTTATGGCGCAAGCCGAAGTGAATGCTCATTGCTGGTTTTAGCGAGGACAAGGAGCGCTGATCTCCGATCCGGCGCTTCGATTGGACAGCGACATCTGCTTGATATGTTATTTCGCGAACTTCGCATACCGTTCGGCCACGAAGTCCCAGTTCACGACGTTCCACCAGGCGGCGATGTAGTCGGCGCGCTTGTTCTGATACTTCAAGTAGTACGCGTGTTCCCAGACGTCGAGGCCGAGGAGGACTTGCGGGCCTTGCGTCAATGGGTCGTCTTGGTTTGGTGTGGCTTGGATAATGAGTTTGCCGTCCGACAAAACCAGCCAAGCCCAACCGCTGCCGAATTGGCCGAGTCCTGCCTTGCCAAAAGCTTCTTTAAAGGCGCTGAATGCGCCGAAATTTTTCTCAACGGCTTTGGCCAGCTCACCTTTTGGCTCGCCGCCGCCGTCTTTTTTCATCATTTGCCAGAAGAGCGAATGGTTGTAGTGTCCACCACCGTTGTTGCGGACGGCGGTGCGGATTTTTTCCGGCACCGCGTTCAAATCCATGACCAGTTCCTCGACCGACTTTTTAGCCACGTCCGGGTAATCCGCGACGGCCTTGTTCAAGTTCGCCACATAGGCGGCGTGATGTTTGTCGTGGTGGATCTCCATCGTGCGCGCGTCAATGTGCGGTTCGAGCGCGTCGAAGGCGTAGGGCAAGGGAGGCAGCGTGAACGGGCCGGTGGGCGCTGCGGGCGCAACTGCTGGCGTGGTTTGGGCAATGGCGGCAGGCACGACCGCAAAAGCAGCGGTAGCGAGCGCGGTGGTTTGGAGGGCTTGGCGGCGGGTCATCATAATCGGGGTTTGGTTTTAAGTTTTTCGGGCTGAACCTAACATGGATGGCGGCGCTCAGGCAATTGTCCAGCGGCAATATTTTGGCGGAGCCGATCGACTACCGCAACCTTGGGGAACAGCACCATTTGGAGCGCCGAGCATTGCCCGGCACGGGGGCGGGATTGAAACCCGGAGCCGAGCAATGCTCGGCACTCCGTTTTGCCGAACCGCACCACTCCCCCAGTCCCCCGCGACCAAGCGATTCCAAGATTGGATGGGTAGCTGCCTGAATTTGGTACAAGCCAGAGGACAGCCCGGGTCAGAGCAAAAGTTCGCTCCTTAAAGCCCAGCCATACCGGGCTTGGATCGTGGGCGCCGGTTGGTGTTTTAGGTACAACATTTGCATGAAGTTTTGCGCTTATGGAGAAGTTTTATGTCGCTTGTGATTTTGGCGTGCGCACCAGTCGCATCATGTTGGGCGCTTTGCACAACCAAAAGCTCACGTTGAGCGAGTTGCGCCGGTTTAAAACTCCGGTCATCAATGAGAAAAAGTCGCTACAATGGAACATCCCCGAGATCTATCACGAAACCGTGCAGGCCCTGAGCGAAATCGGCAACCAAGAGGTCAGTCTGGCGGGCATCAGTTGTAGCTCGTGGGGGGCGGATTACATGCTGTTCGATCCGGATGACACGCTCCTCACGCCGGTATTTCATCATGCGGACCCCCGGGGCGTCGCGGGGGTAAAGACCGTGTCGGCCAAAATTTCCACGGACACCATTTATGACGAAACCGGGGTCCAGAGCCGGGTGGGCAGCACGCTGTTTCAGTTGGCGACCGAAAGTTCCCGGCGGCTCAAACGCGGCAACCGGTTGTTGCCATTTGCCGATGGGTTCAATCATCTGCTCGGCGGGGAAAGTTGCGTCGAGCTGTCGGCCGCCAGCACGACCCAGCTTTTCAATCCGGCCACGCGGACCTGGTCGAACCGGATGGTGAGCGGGCTGCGGCTGCCGACGGATTTCCTGCCTCCCATTGTTGCCCCCGGCGCCAAGCTTGGACGGCTGCGAGCCGACCTCGCAAAACAGACGCGCCTCGAGGATGCCATGGTGATCGCCTCGTGTTCGAACGAACTGGCGGCCGCGCTCGCCGGGCTACCGCTCGGTCATGGCAAGGATTGGGCCTACCTGCGCATCAGCGATGAATCGATCCTCGGTACCGAAGTGCCCGCTCCCTTGATCAGCAAAATGACGCGGGAGTTGGGTTACTCGAATGAAAGTTGTCTGGGCGGGGCGACTAATTTTTGCAAGCGAACCGCGGGCCTTTGGCTGTATGAGGAGTGCCGGCGTTTCTGGGTCACCCAGGATCGCGAGCTTTCGGACGATGTGCTGATGCATCTCGCCACGACTTCGTCCGCGTTCGAATGTTTGATCAACTTCGCGGACCCACGTTTCGCAGTGCCAGGCGACATGCCGTTGAAAATTCAGGCTTATTGTCGCGAGACAGGCCAGGAAATCCCGCGCAAACCGGGGCAAATCATCCGGTGTGTGCTCGAAAGTCTCGCGTTGGAATATCGCAAAGCCTTCCAGGAACTCGAACTGTTGACCGGGAGCAAGCTGACGCGGCTCTATTTGTTTGGCGGGGCCGAGAACAGTCTCTTGAATCATTTTATCGTCAACGCGCTGCAGGTACCAATCATCCTCGCTTCGCCGGATGCCGCCCCGACGGGCAACATCCTCGTCCAGGCGCTGGCTCTCCGCCACATTCCTTCGCTCGGCGAAGGACGGGAAATTCTCCGTAACTCCCTGAAAACCGAAGCCATCGTGCCCCATCCCGCCTCGTGGGACACGGCCGCGAGCCGCTTGTTGGAATTGGTGGCGACCACATCGGAGATGGCACTTTAAACCACGCGCTCAACCGGGGTGAAGGCCACGGGGTTGAGTTGATGTTCCCCGCCGCAATCGTTGCTGGTTGGAGGCCCCATACCCTCGCTGCCAAATCACGGTCGGTGAAGGCTTGCCCATTCCGGGAATGGAACGTGCTAATTTAAATCGTTATGACATTCGAACTGGTGAGCGGTGTTGATGGCCGGACCTACAAGATGAACCCGAAAGCGTTCGGGAAGTTGTTGCACATGGCCCGGCTGAATGGCTGGCAGCCCGAACGCGTGGCCAACGAATGGCCTACGGATTCTTGGGAGACGGAGATAATTATACCGCATCTCGGACCGTATATGCCGGGCCGGGTCTCCCGGGCAGATGCCGAGGGATTGCGGGTCGCGCTCACGCGCGCTTTCGCTACCGGCGCCGTGGCCGTGGAAGGCACCGTCCACCTTGCGTCCGTGACTTTGCTGCAAGTGGCAAGGGCCGGAGCATTCCGGGTGTGCTTGAACCATTCTGAATCCTTGGAGACCGAGTCCCTCTTGGATGCCGTTCCGGGCTGACCCGCTGAACCGGTATAGCAAGCGGGAACAGAAAACCGGCGGCGACAGAAAACCTCGGGCTGTTGGTTCGATTAGGTGCTACCCAAGCCTCCTCTCGGTAGCGGTGATGACACCGCCCGAGACCAAGGGCCAAGCCCGAAAATTTTATTAGCAGGTCAAAGTGCTTTGCCACGGGAGCCGTTGGCTTCGGCCGGAGCCGTTCTTGCCATTTCATGATCCGATCCTTTTGTTGTGTGGAAAACCCATGTCGCACATGATGAGTCCCGACGCTCCGCAACAGCTCGCCCTCGGTTAGTGATCTCCATTTTCAAAACTTGCCGAGTGGACACCACCTCAACTACCATTCGGGCGTGCAGATGTCCTCGGCCAATCCAGTTGTGGATCTTGAATTGAGGTAGGCCAGACCTTTCGCACCCAAGGTCCATGTGCCCGGTGGATTCACAGGGCGTTGCGCAAGTCTCCAGTTTAATCAGGTTTGCCAGAGTAGCTCAGGGGTAGAGCAGAGGACTCATAAGCCTTTGGTCGCAGGTTCAATTCCTGCCTCTGGCACCATTTTCAAAAACTCTTCAGTTCAGTTGCTGCGCGCTCAATCCCTCGTGTAATTTGGAAAGAGTTTTCTGAAGAAACCTTGAAGACCTGTTGCCATCAGTTCCGCTTCCTCCGCACCTTCGCTCAGCACAACGGAGTTATCGGCTCGACGCCTTCGGAACGCTCTTGCGAAAGGTTGACGGAAGTCAATTCAGCCTCTTGAATGCTCACCGATAATCAGACTCGGTCGCTGAGTTCAGCGGCTGACTCGGTTACCAGCTTAATTTGAGCAACTCACGAAATGATACAATGGCTAAAATTTACGGTGATGACGGCGCTCCTAGTTATGACCGCCAAAGTCAGCCTTGCGCAAGGCACCGAGACGTACGAACAGCCGCCCATCAATTACTCCGCCACGCAGCCGCATGATGCGCTGGGACCGGTGCAAACCCGCTTGGCGGAGGGTAAGTTGAAACTCACCGGCAGCGGGAAGGAAATTGTGCGAAGCCTTTTAGGGGAACTGCACATCCCGGTTGAGAGCCAGTTGCTGGTATTTTCCAAGACCAGTCTCCAGCGACAACACATCCGCCCGGACCATCCCCGGACGCTTTATTTTTCGGACACCTGTTACGTTGGCTGGCTTCCGTCCGGCCTGGTTGAAGTCACGACCATTGATCCCCTCTTGGGTCCGATCTTCTACAGCTTTAATCCCAACGCCGACGCGCCGAGATTTGTGCGCGACAACGAATGCCTGAGTTGTCATGGCGGCACTTTTGTGCGTGGTATTCCGGGCATTTTTGTCCGCTCAGTCTTCACCGACGCGCAAGGGGAACCGCTGCTGCGCTTTGGCTCGGAAGTGGTGGATTTTCGCACGCCTTTTGCGAATCGCTGGGCCGGGTGGTACGTGACGGGCAAACACGGAACGGCGTTGCACCGGGGCAATGTTGTGGCCTCGGACAACAATGGCGATCTCGTGGTGGACTTGAAACGCGGGGCCAACATTACGGACCTTTCCCGCTTCTTTGAAACGAAGTCGTACCTGGCGTCCGGCAGCGACATCGTCGCGCTGCTGGTTTTCGAACATCAACTGGCCATGCAGAACACCCTCACTCGCGCGTCCCAGGACTGTCGCCGCATGCTGGCATATCAGAAGAATCTGCAACATGATCTGAAGGAGTCGGTGACCGAAGAATTGACCTACGACAGCGTTAAACGCGTATTCGAGGGGGCCGCGAAAGATGTGGTTGACGATTTACTCTTCAAGGGCGAAGCCCGCCTACCCCAAGGTCTCGAAGGAGATGCGGCCTTTCAGACCGCGTTTCAAACCGGCGCCCGCCGGGATCGCGATGGCCGTTCTCTCAAGGATTTCCGACTGCAAGGCCATCTCTTCCAAAACCGTTGCAGCTATCTCATCTACACGGAAAGTTTTCTCGCCCTGCCCGAAGCCTTGAAGCGCAAGGTTTACCGCCGGCTCATCAATGCGCTTCACCCCACGAATCCCGACCCGCAGTATGCCTACCTGGGCGAAGAAGAACGGGCTCGCATTACCAGCATTCTCCAGCAAACACATCCTGAATTTCGCCAGGCGCTCGAACAGTAGCCCGCGGCTTCGCGGCGGCGAACAAGAACCGCAGACCGTTCATTACCGCAGCGCGACTTCGCTACCAGCAATCACTTCCCCGCCTTAACGTCGTAGCACCAAAGAGATTGCTTGTCGCGAACATGGAGCTTTCCGTTCGCGATGACGGGATACGCCCACGCCTTCTCCATCGGATTCGCGCGCGACGGCACACCCGGCGGCGTGAAGCGTCCCTTCTCGCGATAACCTTCTGCGCTCGGCTCGAACAACACCACATCGCCGCTCTCGGTGTGGCTGTAGATCCGCCGGTCCGCCACCAGCAGCGATCCCGCCCCGATGCTCCGTTCCTCCCATTTCACCGTGCCCGTCTTGAACTCCACGCACATCGCCGTACTGCCGCCGCTGCCGTAGAAATAATCCCCCACCTTCACCACCCCGCCCAGACCGACCGGCAGTTTGCCGTTCGAATAAATTTCTTCGACCGTGAAAACGCCATCCTTCCGCACCGGCTTGATGAGCGCAGTCGTCGCCCGAAACGCCCCGCTGTAAATCATGCCGTCACTCACCAACGGCGTGATGATCACCGCCGGACTGCTCTTGCCGGATTTTTCGTAGCGCCAGAGTAACTTGCCGTTGCTCGGGTCCAACCCCATCAACCCGCTCGTTAGAAACTGCACGTATTGCTTCATGCCGGAAAATTCCGCGCTGATCACCGACGAATAACCCGCCGCACTCCCCTCGGGCACGGCGCATTTCCAGATCACGTCGCCGCTCTTTTTGTTCAATGCGACCACCGTGGCGTTCGTGCCGCCGGGCGTGACGATCAATTTATCGCCGTCCACCAACGGCGATTCCGAATACGCCCACTCGCCATATTTCCCGCCGAAATCTGTGCGCAGTTGCTTGCGCCAAACTTCCTTGCCGTTCGCGGTTTCGAGACAGACCAGATCGCCATCCGAACCCAGCGCGAACAGAAATTTGCCGTCCACCGTCGGCGTTGAACGCGCGCCGGGATAACTCGGTTGCTGTTCCGGATGCCCGACCTTGCCCAGCTTCGCCGCCCAGGCCCGGCTGCCGTCCTTCACCGCAAGCGCGAGCACCGATTCCTCCGCGCCCTCGGTGCCGAGCAGATAAATGCGTTCGCCCACGACCGACGGCGTGGAATAACCCGCGCCAACATCATTCACCTGCCACAGCAATTTCGGTCCGTCCTTCGGCCATTCCTGAAGCAAGCCGGTTTCGGGCGAATGCCCGTCGCGCAGCGGCCCGCGCCATTGCGCGAAATCTGCGGCCGCCAATCCGGTCGCGGCCAACCCCAGCAGCGTGATAGGGAGCAAAAATTTTGGGCACCATTCGTGAATAAATGTTTTCATAGATATGAGTTATGATTAACCACAATGGCCGTAGTGTTCAATCGCGAAAGACCGCGACAAGTTCAGAGAAACGGTTTGCCGGCAGATTTCTTTTGGGGCAGTTGACGGTAACAGACTTCATTTGCGTTTTGCCTTTGCTTTGCCCGGACTGGCAACGTCCTGGGGAAGGGCGTGAAAGCCGATTTCGCGGCGTGGTTTCTCCGGCGGACACAGTCGCGCTCCGGCCAATTCGTGTCACGCCTTCTTTCCACCGAACAACAACCGCAGGCTGTTCATAACCACGATCACCGTGCTGCCTTCGTGACCGACAACGCCTACGGGCAAGGGAATCTTTCCGATCAAAGCAAACACCACCAGCACCACCACGGTGCCCATTGAGATCACCAGGTTCTGCCGGATGATCCGTCGCGCGCGCTGG
>JANYBF010000073.1 GCA_025360895.1 Verrucomicrobiota bacterium | reverse complement strand
GGGGTGTTGCGGGTTTGACGCGGATGTTCATCGGCGCACCCAGATGATTTAGGTCATGCAAATGTATGGAGTTCTTAAGCGTTCGGCGCGGAAATCACTGATGTGAAGCCGGCAGCATCCAAAACATTGAAAGCGCATTCTGCAGCTGGCCCGCAGGCACAGCTTCGCCTGGGGCTGTGCTGCCAGTTTGTGCGCGAGCCGATTAAATTCCGCACGACCACGGTGACGGCGATGCTGCGTCTCTCCAAGCGGGAGCGGCTGGCGCGGCTGGCGGAGTTGTGTCGGTTGAATGCCGAGGCACTGCTGGCGGCGTTGCAATACTGCGCGCACCACGGCATCGGCGCGTTCCGCGTCAACAGCCAGATCCTGCCCGTGAAGACTCATGCGGAAGCCGGTTACGACATGGGCGAATTGTCGTCCGGCGCGGGGATCATCCAGCGCTTTGAGCAGTGCGGTCGTTTTGCCCGCGAGAACAACCTGCGGTTGTCGTTTCATCCTGATCAGTTCGTGGTGCTCAATTCGCCGAATCCAAAAACGCTCGCGCAGTCGCTGGCCGAACTGAATTATCAGGCGCAAGTCGCCGAATGGGTTGGCGCGGACACGCTCAACATCCACGGTGGCGGCGCTTATGGCGACAAGGCCAGCGCGTTGCGGGCGTTGCGTCAAAATATCGAAAGCCTGCCCAAACCGGTGCGCACGCGGCTCACGTTGGAAAATGATGACAAGGTTTACCCGCCGGCGGACCTGTTGCCAGTATGCGCGGACACTGGCGTGCCGTTGGTTTACGACGTGCATCACCATCGTTGCCTGCCTGACGGCTTGAGTATCAAAGAAGCGACCGCCGCCGCGCGCCGGACGTGGAAGACTGAACCGCTCTTTCATATCTCCAGTCCACTTGAAGGTTGGGACGGCCCGAAGCCAGAACGTCATCATGATTATATCAACGTCGCGGATTTTCCGAAAGAGTGGCTCGGCTGGCCGCTCACCGTGGAAGTCGAAGCGAAAGCCAAGGAACTGGCGATCCGGCAACTGCAACAGGATTTGAATCTTTCTTGCCGTACGAAAACCGCCGCTCCCTGAATCAATTTGCCTGCGCCGTGCGCCCTACATTTTGGTGGCCGAGCCCGAAATCCGTTCGTGAAAATTCGTGAACATTGTGCCACCCTCTGCGGATGAAAATGTTTCCAGGTTATCGCCTCATCACGCCGGACGACCTGCACTGGCGGCCGTCGAACCTGATGAAGATCCCGAACGCGGATTTTCTGGAGCGCACCGGGAGCGAGAACATCGGCGCGCGGCTCTGGCGGTTGCCGCCCAAGAGCGCGAACACACTGCACAAGCACATCCGCGCGGAGGAGTTTTATTTCGTGCTGGAAGGCATGGGCCGCCTGCGCGTGGGCGACGAGACCTTGACCGTTCCCAAATACGGCGGCGTGCTGGTTGGCCCGGATCAGTTGCGGCAGGTGTTCAACGACACCGCCGCCGAAGTGCTCTGGCTCATCATCGGCGCGCCGGAGGAACTGGAATTTCTGCAAGGCTCAAAATCCCAGATGAACCTCTCGCTCATCTACCCGACCGACCCGACGCAATTGCCCAAGGAACTCGCCGGCGTGCAATGGCCGCCGAGCGATGTGTCATCGCCGACCAATAAATAACAAAGGCCAACAATCGCAGGCCGATGAAACGTCCCGTCTATCTCATCCTCTTCCGCGGCGTCGGTGGGAAAACGCAACTGCCTGTCCAGGCGCTCCAAGAAAAACTCGCCCAGGCAGGCTTTGAAAACGTGGCCACCTACATCAACAGCGGGAACGCCATCGTCCGCAGCCGGATGAGCCGGAAACAGGTCATCGCCACAATTGCGGAGCTTTGCCGCACACATTTCGCCTTCGACAAGGCCATCTTCGCACCCACATTGGCCGAGTGGGATGGAATCATCGCGCGGAATCCTTTTGCCAAAGCTGCGGCCAGCGCGCCGACAACAGTCCATGCTGCGCTGCTCGAGCGCGCACCGAAAACGGAGGACATCGAACGCGTGCGCACTTGCGCGGTGAAAGGTGAGGGAATCGAGGTCATTGAGGGTGTTGCCTTCCTGCACACGCCGCACGGTTTCGGGAGAAGCAAAATGGCTGAGAAATTCGACAAGTGGATCGGCGTGACGAACACGGCGCGGAATTGGAACACCGTGCTCAAGCTCGCCGCACTCGGGCGGGCAGCGGAGAAGTAGCGGCGCCGCAGCGCCGCCCTACCATGATTAGATTTGGTAGGGCAAAGCTGCTGCTTTGCCCTATCTCAACAGATTCATCGCTTCATCACCCCGACCCGAATGCCATCACGGCTGATCGGGAATCTCCGGCTCAACCAATTGGTTCAGGAGCGTCAGTGATTCCTGCCAACCCATGTAGCAAAACTCGACGGGAATTATCGCGGGAATGGCTTCTTGCGTGATGTTCACTTCCGTCCCACACAGGACCTGCTTGAGCGTGACCGTGGTGATCATTTCACCGGTCAAGTTGGGATCGTCAAATTTGTCGGTGTAGCGGAGGAGTTCGTGGGGCTTCAGTTCCAGATATGTTCCGCCAAAGGAGTGGCTCTTGCCGGTGTTGAAGTTGGTGAACGACATCTTGAACGTGCCGTCAACCTTGGCATCCAAGTGATGCACCTTGCCAGTGAAGCCATGCGGCGGCAGCCATTTGGCCATGGCGTCGGCGTCAAGGAACGCGCGGTAAATCCGCTCCGGCTTGGCGCGGAGCACTTGGTGAAGTCGAACAGTGTTGGTGTGGTTGGCTGTCATATTCGTTTTATTTTCGTTTTCATCATTACGACGAACGCAACGGAAGCCTCAGGACATTTTTCGGAAAACTTTCTCGCCTAGTAGTTACTTACGCGCTTGGTTCAGTAATGCTCTATTCAAAGCCATGGCACAATCATATCCAACCATCATTCCCGGGCTGCGCAGCCCGTTCGATCCGGTCAATGGCCTCGTTTATTTCGGGCGCATGCTGGACAAGATCCGGCTGGCGGCGGCGGGCAAATTGCCCGAGGGCTGGCTGGCGGCGCGCGGCACGACCATGAGGGGCAGTTTCGACTGGCGCTGCTGCCTGTTCCTCAAGATTGATTACGCGGCGCTCGAAGCAGAAACGCTCAAGGGCGACAAGAGCGATGCAGAGTTACTTGCGTGGGCGTTTCAACAAGGTCGCCAACCGGATGATCAGGAGATTGAAGTGTGGAACGCGTTCATGACCAAGCGTGGCTGGCGCGATGCCGGGACGCAGCGATTGAATGAGCGTCTGGCGGAAATCGGCCTGCCTCCGGGCACGGTGCAGACGATGTTTGAGTTCATCGATCTGGATGAAGGCAGGCTGGCGGCAGGCCAGCGTTGAACCAACAGGATTATTCCTCGAACGCCGGTTTAATTAAAACTCCATGGCCATCTTTCAAGGGCTGATTTTTCTCGGCTTCGGATTTGGGTTGTTGGTGATCGACTATCAAAGCTTGTCGAGCGGCTGGCTGCCGTGCGGTCCCAAAGGGCTCAATGGTCGGCTGGAATTTAGAAGGAATGAACAGCCCTTCCTCTATTGGCTGATGTTCAGCCTCTATGCGGTGGCGGGTGTCGT
>JANYBF010000667.1 GCA_025360895.1 Verrucomicrobiota bacterium | reverse complement strand
TAATGCCCAACAGGGCTGCTCTCCCCCTGCGCGGGGGGCAGAGAGGAGCGCTCCGCAACGTCACCGGCTTGTTCCCAAAGGTGTCGCCTATTCCTAGGATTTATCCAAAGTTATGATCGGCAAGCCGACGTCAAAATTTCCAATCCGCGCCGGATTGCTCCAGCACTCGGCAGCCTGGTTTCTCGTCGCCCTGGTGTTGATGTTCGTGACGACCCCGTTTATCGAGGAACTGCCGAATGGCAGAATAATCGAAGCGGCCTTGCTGACCGTGGTCCTCGGGTCAGCCGTGCTGGCGGTCGGCGGTCGGCGGCAGACGCTCATCATCGCGAGCTTGTTGATGACACCGGTGGTGGCGGCGCGCTGGCTTCATCATTTTCAACTGGGTGAGGGCACTTACACTTTCCATATTGCGGCCTTTGTGGTCTTCATGGTCTTTGTCGTCTTCCAATTCCTTGCCTTCATTCTGCGGTCCCCGCGCGTCAGCTCCGAAGTGCTATGCGCCGCCGTTGCCACCTACCTGCTGCTGGGCATGCTTTGGGCGGCGGCGTACGCGTTTGTTGCCCGGATGAATCCCGCTGCTTTCTCCGGAGTCGCGGCCGGTAACCAGCCCTTGCATGGATTCGACGCGTTATATTTCAGCATTTCCACGCTCACGACGGTGGGCTATGGCGACATCGCGCCCGTGTCCGGCCCGGCCCGGCTGCTGGCCGTGATGGAGATGGTCACCGGCACGATGTATATGGCGGTGCTGGTCGCCCGGTTGGTGTCGGGTTATTCCTCGACGCCCCTTTCTCCCGGCGGAAAAGATCAGTGAGTTTGTGAAATGAGAGCGGCTGTTTCTCAATTCCGAGAATCTAGGGATCAACCAATCGGACGGCGAGCCGCACAACGCAACATTGCTGACCGGCACATGATCGTTTAGCGCCCGCCATGCCGAAGCGAGACATTGCGGGGTTCAGCGCTCATTGATCTGCGGTCACCCCTTCCGAGCGCGAAATTCTCGAAACCCTCGTCACCTCGGGCTGCGCGCGCAAACAGGGCCAGCAATTTACGCGTTGAAAGCTCGGATAAAATCATTCACCACCTGCACCGAGGTCAGCTGTGCATGCCTAACCACGGCTGGCCTTGGTTCAACTAGCGATGGTCCATGGCAGCGAATTACGAGAATTCTGCCGCAAAGCCCCATTAACACCCAAGCCGAATCCAGCTAGCGGGAATTCAACGCCACGACAGGGCGCGACCGGGCCGCAGCCGGTGGATGAGGCGAGGGGAACGGTCAGGGGAATCGGTGTCAGCGGAACTGGAAGGAAAGATTGTCCCAGTCTGGTCTTCATTCCCCCTGACATCCATTCCACTGACCTTCGCCTGCTGGGGGCAAGCTGGCGGCACCGCCGCACCATGACTCGGAATTAAATGTTTTCTCCGGCGTTCCGGCCAATGCTCTTTTCAGAAAGATGCTGACAACCGCGCTCCGACTACTTATTTATTGACCGTCTTGGGCAACCACCGGGCGGCCCCATAAACGAAAATAAATTCACCGAATGAAGCGCACATCAGATTCACCCGAGTCGACACTGCTCGAAATAAAAACGAAAACCAATTATGAAGAAAATACTCCTGCTTACCACCGCGCTGTTGACCCTCAGCGGCGCATCACTCATCGCCCAGGTGCCGAACGAGGGCCTGGCCAACGCCCTCATTGCCGCGCGCCAGCAGAACACCGCGTTGCTAAAGCAATACTCCTGGAACTGCCGCTCCGAGCTGAGTGAAAACGGCGTCACGAAAGATACCCGCATTGACACGGTCACTTACGGCCCGGACGGGCAGCCCCAGCACACCCTCTTGAACGATCAGGCCAATCCGCTGCCGCGCGGCTTTGTGCGGCGCCGCGTCGCCGAGCAGGAACGGGACAAGACTGAGGCTTATTTGAAAAGTCTCCGCACCTTCCTCCATCAGTACACGCTGCCGAGCGCCGGGCAGGTCATCAATCTCATCAGCACGAGCCCGATTCCGGCCCCGGGGCCGGGGGGCAATTTACAGATCGCCGGCGCCAGCGTGGTCGTTCCGGGTGACACGGTTTCGTTGTCGGTGAACGCACCGACGCGGCAGACGAGCCGGATGACGATCATGACGTTTTTCCAGGGCGATGAAGTGACGGTCACGGCCACGTTCAAGACGCTGGCCAGCGGCCTCAATTACCCGGCGTACATCCAGGTGAATGTGGCCGACAAAAACCTTACCTTGCTGATTCAAAACTACGATTACATCAACCAGAACAATTGACCCCCAGCCCATCCCTTTGTTTATGAATGCCCGTAGTTTTAATGGGTTGCTGGCGGTGGTCACCATCGTCGGTCTCCTCTATTCCGCCGACCACCCGCCCGCAGCGGCTCAGACGCCGACACTCCAACCGGGCCAGACCCTCGACCCGCTCACGATGGAGTGGCCGCGCTACTTCACCACCAACGGCTACGAATTCGCCGTGTACCACCCACAAGTTGCCCAGTGGCCGGGCAACCAGATTCAGGGGCGGTTCGCGACGGCGGTGCGTCCGACGGGCACCAGCAACGAAACCTACGGCGTCGTTTACTTTACGGCGCGGACCGAGATCGACAAGTTGAGCCGGCTGGTCACGCTGGAAAACTTTCAGGTCACCAAGCTGGACTTCCCCACCCAGCGGGGGATGCAGAAGATTTATCAGACGATCATCCAGAGCGAGTTGCCGGCGGCGGCCAGGACCATTCCGCTCGATCATCTGGAAGCGGTCTTCGCGATCTCTGCGGACGTCGCAAAGGCAAAAATCCAGCCGGTGGACAACACCCCGCCGCGCATCATTTACACGACGACGCCGTCGCTGCTCGTGCTGGTGGATGGCGCCCCGATCCTCAAACCGCTGCTGGGAGATTATGAACGCGCCATCAATACGCGCTCCATTCTACTGCGTAACACGAATGCTTTCGCCCAAGGCTATTATCTTTACGCGGCGAGCAACTGGTACAGCGCCCCGAGCATCGAAGGGCCGTGGACGGTGAATCTCACGCCGCCCGGCGACATCAATCCCGCCCTCGCCGCCGCGCTGGCCACCAAGCAGGTGGATCCGGCCTATCCCACCGCGCCGCTCGCCGCGCCGTTGACGGTGTACGTTTCCACGGTGCCGACCGAACTGCTGCAAACCACCGGGCAGGCGAACATGCTTTCGTACGAGAACACCGATCTGCTCTACGTTTCCAACTCGGACAACGCGATTTTCTATTACCTGGATGACGGGAGTTATTACGTGCTTATTTCCGGACGCTGGTTCAAAGGCATGTCGCTCTACGGGCCGTGGACGTTCGTGCCTCCGGCGACGTTACCCGCCGCGTTCAAGGCGATCCCGCCGGGTGGACCGAAAGCCAATGCGCTCGTTTCCATTCCTGGCACGCCGATGGCGCAGGAGGCGGTCATCGCCAACTCGATTCCGCAGACGGCCACCCTCAAAATTGCGGAGGCAAAGCTGACGGTGGACTATGTGGGCGGACCGAGCTTTGTCGCCATTCCGGGCACCGCATTGTTCTACGCTGCCAACTCGGTGACGCCCGTGGTGAGGGTGAACGCAAATTCGTATTACGCCTGCCAGGCGGGAGTCTGGTTCACTGCCACGAGTTCGCTGGGGCCGTGGGCAGTCGCGACCTCGGTGCCGGCGGTCATTTACACGATCCCGACAACCTGTCCGCTCCACTATGTGACCTACAGCTATGTCTATGGCTATACGCCCCAAGTCGTCTATGTGGGTTACACTCCAGGCTACCTGGGGACAGTTGTGGCGCCGGGCGGCGTGGTGGTTTACGGCACGGGTTATTATTATCCGCCCGTCGTTGTCGGCACCACCTATGTGAGTTATCCGCCGACCTACGGCTATGGGGCTTCAATGGCGCTCGGGGCCACGGTTGGCTTCGCCATCGGTTTTGCCGCGGGTGCGAGTTCTTCCTGCTGGTACGAGCCGCACTACGGCTGTTACAGCTATTCCTATCATTACAGCAGTTATAGCTACCTGCATTGCAACGTGAATTCCTGCAATTACTACACGCATTACGGAACGGCGGTCTCCAGCAGCTACACCCACGGTTACAATCCCTACACGGGCACCAGTTACGCCGCGCACAGTTCGGCCGCCTATAATCCTTACTCTGGCAATTACGCCGCGGGCAGCCACGGTTCCGCCTATAACCCGTACACCGGCGCGCAAGCGGCAGGATCAAAAGGGGTCGAGGGTAATGCATCCACGGGCAACTACGCCGCCGGCAAGCAAGGCGCCGGATACAATCCCAGCACCGGCACTTATGGCGCCGGCCAAAAGGCCACGGTGGGCAACGCTTACACCGGCAACTCGGCCAGTGCCAGCCGTGGGGTCGTGGGCAACACCAAGACCGGCAATTCCGTCGCCTGGAACAACGGTAATGTCTATACCGACAAAAACGGCAACGTAAATAAATACAACCCGTCCACCAGCAGTTATGACAAATACGGCAACAGCGGCTGGCAATCCTCGACCAAGCCCAGCAGTTCCACCAGCGACCTCGACAAGCAGAGCTGGGGACAGTCCGCTGGCGCGGATCGCTTCAGCAGTTTCAGCCGCTCCGGCGGCGGGGGGTGGAGCCGCGGTGGCGGCGGGTTCCGACGCTAACCAAGCCGGGGACGGGCGATGACCTGTGGGCTCACAAGTTTCAACGCACATTTACCCCAAAAAATTAACTGACAACGGCGTGGGTAGTAATAATCAACCGCCACAACCAACGGCGCGCCACAAAGGCCAAACCCAACTCAAATCATGAAACGCAGCAACAAATCCACCTTGATCGGCGCCGCCCTCGCGTGCGGCGCCGCCCTCACACAAACTGCTCAAGCCGGCGGCATTATTCTCTATGAACTGGCGACGCCGGATCTCGGCCTGGCTTCGGCCGGTTATGCGTCGCGAGCCGAGGATGCCTCGACGGTATTCAAGAATCCCGCCGGCATGAGCCGATTGGAAGGCGCGCAGCTCCAAACCGGATTGCAAGCCACGTATGGCAGCGTGACATTTTCACCGAATGCCAGCACGTCCCCTACCTTGGGAAGCAACGACGGCGGCAATGCCATCGGCTGGCTGCCGGGCGCGAGCTTGTTCGTGGTCGAGCCTTTGGGAGACCGATGGCGCGTTGGCTTCGGCATGCTGTCTTACTTCGGCCTCGCGTCGTCGTTCGAGAACAATTGGGTGGGGCGTTATTACGTCCAGAACAGTGCGTTGCTGGGCATTACTTTGATGCCCTCGGTGAGTTTCAAAGCGACCGACTGGCTTTCCATCGGGGCCGGGTTGAATGCGATGTATGGCTACCTGAACACGGAATTGGCGGTGAACAACCTCGGTCCCGCCGACGGCCACATGAAATTGAATGATCGCACTTGGGGCTTTGGCGCCAACGTGGGGGTGCTGATTCAAGCCAGCGACAAAACCCGGTTCGGCGTCACGTATCTTTCGGCGGTGGACTTGGACTTCCAAGCCACCCCGAGTTTCACGGGGCTGGGCCCGGGCCTGGGCGCCATCCTCGCCAATCCTCCCGAACTGAATTTAGGCATGACTGTGCCGCAATCGGTAATGCTCAGTGTCTATCATCAGTTGAACGAGCAGTGGGCGCTCATGGCTGACGCCGGTTGGCAGGACTGGAGTCAGTTCGGCTATGTGCAAGCGGGCATCGAAGGCGGCGGCACCACAACGGTCAATCTTAAGTGCCAAGACACCTGGCATGGGGCGATCGGCGCACAGTATCGGGCCTCCGACAAATGGTTGCTCTCAGGTGGCGTTGCGTTTGACAGTTCGGCGGTCAACAACGCAAATCGTACGATTACGCTGCCCGTGGGACAGAACTGGCGTTTTGGCCTCGGCGCGCAGTACCAGCTCAGTGAGAATGTAAATCTCGGTGCCGCTTATGAATTCATGTGGGGCGGCAACCTGCCGGTGGATCAAGGCACGGATGGCACTCTGCGTGGTCGCGTAGCCGGGGCGTATGAAGACACCTGGTTTTCCTTTTTCACGCTGAACCTGACGTGGAAGTTCTGACGTCCCGTTGCGCAGCATCACTAAAAATCAACCAGCTCGCGGCGGCCCGGCCTTAAACCATTCTTGAGTTTTTGATTTTGAATTTTGCGGCCGGGCCCAACCGGGGGCCGGGAGCGAACCAAAACAATTGCTCGAACTTTTCCGGCCGCGGCGTAAGCTTCAGGGCGTGCCTAAAAAGATTCTCATCATCACCGACGACGCCGGCGAATCGCTGGAGATTTACTATGCGCAACATCGTTTTCGGGAGGCTGGCTATGCCGCGCCCATTGCGGCCACGAAGAAAAAGTTGCTGCACGGAGTGATTCACGACTTCGAGCCGGATTGGAACACCTACGTCGAGCGGCCGGGTTACCGAATTCGCAGCAACCTGACCTTTAGTCAGGTGAAGCCAAAGGACTTCACAGCGGTCATGTTGATCGGCGGGCGGGCGCCGGAATTCTTGCGGCACGATCCGAAGGTGATCCAACTGGTCCAAGAATTTCATCGGCTGGACAAGTGGGTTTTCTCGATTTGCCACGGCGTTCAGATCCTCGCCGCAGCGGGACTGTTGCAAGGGAAGAAGCTGACGTGCTATCGGAATGTGCGGCTGGAAGTGGAACAGGCAGGCGGCACCTGGGTGG
>JANYBF010000616.1 GCA_025360895.1 Verrucomicrobiota bacterium | reverse complement strand
GCGTACGGCGTTTATCTATTTCCCCAATGGTTCGATTCCGTCCGCCTGGTGGCCGACGGGTGAGGGGGCTAATTTTCAATTGAACCGCACCACCCAGCCCTTGGCTGCCGTGCAACAGAGCATTCAGATGCTGGGCGGCCTGGAACATCTCAATGCCACGGCGGGCAGTGACGGCGGCGGAGATCACGCCCGCGCCAACGGCACCTTTCTCACTGGCGTGCGGATGAAGAAGAGTGCCACGGACATTCGCGCGGGCATTTCGATTGATCAGGTCATGGCCCGCGAGGTTGGGCAGTTGACGCGGTTGCCATCGTTGGAACTAACCTGCGACGCCGGCCGCAACACTGGTGCGTGCGACTCCGGTTATTCCTGCGCCTACCAATACAACGTGTCCTGGAGTTCGCCAACCACCCCGATGACGCCCGAGGCGAATCCGCGTCTGGTGTTTGAGCGACTCTTTGGTGCTGGTGCAGCGGGGGAACGGGCGGAGCAATTAAAACGGCGCCGTGAAGAACAGCGTTCGATTCTCGACTTCGTCCTGGCAGACGCGCACGCCATGCAGCAGCGGCTCAACGCCCACGACAAGGACAAGCTGGACCAATACCTCACCGGCGTGCGCGAGTTGGAAACGCGGATTCAGCGGGCGGAAAAGTTCGGCGACCCCAAAGACCCCACGCAGGGCGCGCCGGCGGGCATTCCGCCCAGCTACGCCGAGCACATCCAGGTGATGTTCGACACCTTGGTGCTGGCGTTTCAGACGGACTCCACGCGGGTGGCGACGCTGTTGCTCGCGCATGATGGCAGCAATCGTTCGTTCGCTGAGATCGGTGTTCCCGAGGGGCATCACGACCTTTCGCATCATGCCGACGACGCCGCGAAGATTCAGAAAATATCCGACATTGACCTCTGGTACGTGAAACAGTTCGCACGTTTTCTCGAACGGTTACGGGACACGAAGGACACGGACGGTCAATCGTTGTTGCACAACTCGATGATTCTTTATGGCGGCGGCAATGCCGACGGCAACCGCCACACGCATGTCAACCTGCCCATCATCCTCGCCGGTCACGGCGGGGGCGCGCTCCAGCCCGGCCGCTACATCAAACACGGCTCGAAACCCGCGAGTAACCTGTTTCTCAGCCTCGCGGATCGCATGGGAGTTCCGGGGCTGGAACGATTTGGCGATTCTTCCGGACGCTTGGCCAACGTCTAGTTTTCCGAACCAGCACAGACGAATGAAAATGCGTGCAACCTTGTCCGGCGTGCTGTTGTTTGGCTCGCTTTCCCTCCTGGCTGCCGCCGAACCGCCGGTCCTCCCGTTATGGGAAAACGGCGCGCCCGGTTTCGAAGACCGCCGCAACGAACCGGAGCAGGCCAAAGATTATTGGGTGCGGAATATCCACAATCCCTCCATCACAGTGTTTCCGGCGCCGAAGGAAAAGGCCAACGGCGCAGCGGTTTTGATTGTGCCGGGCGGCGGCCATCGCGAACTGGTGTTCAAAGCGGAAGGCGTCGAACCGGCAAAATATTTCAACGACCTCGGCGTGACGGCGTTTGTTTTAAAACATCGCCTGCCGCGGGAAACCAATTCGCCGTACTCGCTGCAAATTCATCCGCGGTAGGATGCCCAGCGCGCCATGCGCCTGATTCGCAGCCGGGCGGCGGAATGGAATCTGGACCTGAAACGCATCGGCGTCGTGGGCTTTTCCGCCGGGGGCGAAGTCGCCGCGCTGCTCGTTTATAGCCCGACGGCGGGCGACCCGAACGCGGCGGATGCGATTGACCGCATGAATTGCCGGGCGGATTTTCAAATCGTGATCTACCCCGGCCCGCTGGGCGTGCCGACCGGGCCCATTCCCGCGGATGCGCCGCCGGCCTTTTTTCTCGTGGCCAATGACGACACGAGCCACGTCGGCCCGGTGCTGGCCCAACTGGAGAAATACCGGGAGGCCAAGCGTCCGGTGGAAGTGCATCTCTACGCCAGCGGTGGCCACGGTTTCAACCTGGGCAGCCGTTCCAAGCTGGCTTCGATCCACAGTTGGCCACAGCGCATGGCCGACTGGTTGGCAGACAGTGGTTTTCTCCAGTGAGTTTGGAGAAGTCGGTGACAAGCTTTGCAAGATCGCTTAGCCTCTCATCGCCTGCATGAAACAACGCGCTCAAATCAACGCCGCCGCCAAAGCCAAACGCTGGGCGCGTCGATTTTCCGCACGCGTTGGGAAAGTTCTGACCGCTCATCCTCACGCCAATCTTGATAACGTCCGGCATACTTTGTTCTGGCTGGAGCAACCGCCCTTGGAACGCTTGCAAAGGAGCTTAATTCGTGGCCGCGCCATTGCCATTTTCCAAAAGTAAGAAGCCCGGCTGCCAATTGAGCGGAGGCGGGCGGGCTCGGGGCAAGCGCTAAAGAGCGCGAGATATCATTAAGCCGAAACGCCAATTTGGTTGCCTTAGTTTTCAGGCTCTTCAAGAAGGTGACTAAGGGAAATCTTGCAGAGAGGATTAGCGCTGAGTTGATTGTTAATATAGCAGGAGTCGTAAGTTGCATTATTACCACCTGAAGGACAAAGAGGAGGGCTTTTCATATATTTCAAAATCTCAGCGCTTGTAGGCGTGGACGGTCCAAGTTGTTTGGTTTCGAGCGACCATATTTCCTTTGCGAAACGAATTTTAGCAAGATTGTTGATACAGGTAGCCAGGGTAGGAACATAAGCGATTGTCCGGTAATAGCTCCGCTGTGATGCTTGTCCGACAGGGAACGGATTCCCGTCCTGATAAACCACGCCGGTTCGCGTCCGCGCTCCTTCGCTGTCG
>JANYBF010000606.1 GCA_025360895.1 Verrucomicrobiota bacterium | reverse complement strand
CGCCCAAATCCAGTTTTCTCGACAAGGTTCTCGGTCGCATCGGACGGCTGGACGCCGAAGGGTTGCAGACCGTCGTGCAGCGCCTCGCGCGCGAGCGGAGCTTTCTCGAAACCCTCTTCAATACCATCGAAGACGGTGTGCTCGTGGTGGACGAAACCGGCCGCATTCTGTATCTCAACCAGGCTGTGACTCAATTGCTCGGCTTGCAGTCCAATACCGAAGGCCGGCAGTTAAAGGAAATTCTGCCCGAAGTGGACTGGGAAACAATTTCGCGGTTGGACGCCAACGGCGGCCCCCACATTGTCCGGCACGAGTTCGAGGTCCAGTATCCGCGCCCGCGCTTTCTCCGGCTTTACGCCGCGCCTTTGGATGGCGAAGAGACTGGCAGCTCGGGCATGGCGCTGATTTTGCACGACGCCACGGAAGCGCGGCAGAAAAACTTCGAGGCGATCGAGAGCGAACGCGTGCAGGCGCTCACTCTGCTCGCCGCCAGTGTCGCCCATGAAATCGGTAATCCGCTCAATGCGCTGCACATTCACCTGCAACTCATGGAACGCGAGGTGAAGAAGCTGAAGCCCAGCCCGGGGCGGGGCGGAATTTCGACCCGACCCCGCTCGCCGTCCGCAGCCAGCGAAGCGGACACGGCGGACGTGGCCAACAAGCTGGATCAATATCTCTCCGTGGCGAAGGGCGAGATCAACCGGCTCGACTACATCGTCACCCAATTCCTTCAAGCCATCCGACCCGCACCCTTGCAGATCAAGCTTACGACGCTGAACGATGTCGTTCAGAAAACGCTTGAACTCCTGCGGCCCGAACTCGACAACCGGGGCATTACGATCAAGACCAAACTTGCCCGTCAGTTGCCCGCAACGCCGATTGATCCGACGCAAACCCAACAGGCGCTCTTGAATCTCGTGAAGAACGCAATGCAGGCAATGACCAAAGGCGGCACGCTGACATTGCAGACGGGCGAAAGCCCGGAGGCCGTCTGGGTGAGCGTGGCGGATACGGGCGGCGGTATTCCGCAGGAACAACTCAACCGCATCTTCGAACCGTTCTACACGACCAAGAAAAAAGGCAGCGGCCTCGGCTTGATGATCGTGCAGCGCATCGTGCGGGCCCACAATGGTCGCATCGAACTCGAAAGCCACGTCGGTCGTGGCACGACCTTTCGATTGTGGCTGCCGTTGCATGAGCGGAAGCCAAGATTGCTAGAGGCGCCTGTGGTATGACAAAACCGACTTTGCTCATCGTGGACGACGAAAAGCCCACCCGCGAAGGACTGCGCGCGGCCCTTGAAGATCGTTTCGACGTTTATCTGGCCGAGGATGCGAAAGCCGCGATGGAATTGCTCGAACGCGAAAGTTTCGATGTGATGCTCACGGATTTTCAGATGCCGAACGAGGACGGCATGAAGCTCATTGGGCGCGCAAAGTCACTGACGAAACCGCCGATCTGCATTCTGATGACCGCCTACGGTTCGGAGGAACTCGCCGTGGACGCCATGAAACGCGGGGCGGACGATTACGTCGCCAAGGGCCGGCTGCAAATTGACGAGCTCGAGATGCGCATTGCCCGGGCGGTCCGGTCGCAAAAACTGGAAGTCGAAAACGTGGCGTTACGTCAGCGGCTCGACGAGAAGTTCGGCATGGAAAACATCGTGGGCGAATCACCGGCGATGAAAGAAATTTTCGAGGTGGTGCAGCAAGCCGCGCCCACCCGGGCCACGGTCCTGTTGCTCGGGGAAAGCGGCACGGGCAAGGAACTGGTGGCCAAGGCCGTCCATCAACTTAGTCCGCGGGCGAAGCAACCATTTGTGACGGTGCATTGCGCGGCGCTGGCCGCGTCATTGCTGGAAAGTGAGCTGTTCGGCCATGAGAAGGGTGCCTTCACCGGCGCCCATGAGCGGCGCATCGGACGGTTCGAGCAGGCGCAGGGCGGGACGTTGTTTCTGGATGAAATCGGGGAGATTGACGCCACGATCCAGATCAAGCTGCTCCGGTTTCTGGGCGAACGCACCTTCGAGCGGGTCGGTTCCAACAAGACACTGACCGCCGATGTGCGGCTGGTCGCGGCCACGAACAAGAATCTGGACGCGCTCGTGGCGGCCGGAACGTTCCGCCAGGACTTGTTGTTCCGGTTGCGCGTGGTGGAGATCCACCTGCCGCCGTTGCGCGAACGAATTGGAGACATCCCGTTGCTGGCTCAGGGATTTCTAAGGGAATTCGCGGCGGAGAATCACAAGCCGGTGAAAGACTTTACGGCGGACGCCCTCGAGTTGCTGTTGAACCATCGTTGGCCCGGCAACGTCCGCGAGCTGCGTACAGCCATCGAAAGTGCGGTGGTGCTGTGCCGCAGCGAGCGGATTTCCGCCCGCGATCTGCCGCGCACTGTGCGCGGGGAAACCGGGGCGGCGGGCGATCCCGGTCACGCGCTGGCCAAGAATGACTTGACGGTGAAGGAAGCGGAAAAGCAGTTGATTATTCGGGCCTTGAAGGAAACGAACGGCAATCGGACGCGGGCGGCGAAAAAGATTGGCATGGCGCGCCGCACCTTTCATCGCAAACTCCACACGTATCATCTGGAAGGATTTTGATTATGGCGTCCCTTCAAGGTTTTATTTTTAAATTTGAGACCATGTGGAATGGGCGGGGCTGGCGCATTGGCCTGGGGAGCCTGCTCGCGTTGTTTCTGGTGGTCGGCTACAACTGGCGCGCATTCCATAACCTGAATAATCCAGAGGCGATGGATGCCGCGCAGGTGGGCCGCAATCTTGCCGCCGGCCGGGGTTACACCACGCAGTTTATTCGGCCGTTCAGTATTTACCTGATCAAACAACGCAACCAAGCCAAGTACGGGCATACCTCGGCGGAAGTCGCGGCCGATCCGGCTCAACTCAAGGGCACGCATCCCGAAGGTTTGCATCCCGATCTGGCGAATCCGCCGCTCTATCCCGTGGTGCTGGCCGGTTTAATGAAGTTGTTACCGTTCAAGTATCCGGTGAACGTTCAAGGTGCCTTTTGGAGCGTCCCTGCGCGCATACCTACGGCCGATACCCCGCGCCAGTTCATGCGTTACCAGCCGGATTTTCTCATCGCGCTGTTTAATCAAGCCCTGTTGCTGGCGAGCGTGGTGGTCACTTTTTTTCTCGCCCGGCGGTTGTTTGACCCTCAAGTGGCGTGGCTGGCGGGCACGCTGATGTTCGGCTGCGAGTTGCTCTGGCGCTTCAGTGTGTCGGGCCTGTCCACGCAGTTGCTGCTGCTGATCTTCCTGGCTTTGATCTGGTGCCTGGTCTGGCTCGAAAGCGAACAACGCGAACCCGTGTGGCACCATCGGGCGCAGTTTTGCCTGGCGGGGGCGACCGGTCTGCTATTGGGCTTGGGCACGTTGACGCGCTATGCGTTTGGCTGGGTGCTTATCCCGGTATTGATTTATGTGGGTGTGTTTTGCGGGTTACGGCGGGTCCGGCTGGTGCTAATTACACTGGGCGTGTTTCTCGTGGTGTTTGCGCCGTGGGTGGCGCGCAACCTGGTCGTGAGCCGGACCCCCTTCGGCACGGCGGGTTATGCCTTGGTCGAAAACTCGTCGCTCTTCCCAGAAAACAAACTGGCGCGGTCGCTGGCGCCAAAGCTCAAGGTGGTAAGCTTGAAGCCGTTCTTGTTCAAGCTCGCGGGCAACTCGCGGGAGATCCTGCAGAATGACCTGCCCAAACTCGGTGGGAGTTGGGTATCGGCCTTGTTCCTCACCGGTTTACTGCTGGGTTATCGCCGGCCGGCCCTGCGGCGCCTGCGTTATTTCCTCGTGCTGACCCTGCTGGTTCTCATCGTGGTCCAAGCCTTCGGCCACACCCAGATTTCAGAAGATACGCCCACGGTCAACGGGGAGAATCTCATGGTGTTAAGCGTGCCGCTGATATTGATTTTCGGGGCGGGACTGTTCTTCCAGTTGCTGGATCAGATGTCACTCCCGATTCGCGAACTGCGTTACCTCATCATCGGCGGATTCGTTTTGGTGGCCTGTCTGCCGATGATCTATGTCTTTCTTTCACCCAAAACCTCTCCGCTCGCGTATCCCCCCTACTACCCGCCGGCCATCCAGCAGACCTGCGACTGGATGAAAGCGAACGAACTGATGATGAGCGACATTCCGTGGGCGATGGCCTGGTATGGCAACCGCCAGTGCATCTGGCTGGCACAAAACGCCGAGTCGGAATTCTTCGCGGTGCATGACCTCCTCAAACCCGTGCGCGCCCTCTATCTCACCCCGCAAACCATGGACAACCGATTCCTCTCGCAATGGGTGCGCGCCGGCGAACACAGTTGGGCCAGCTTCATCCTCGAAAGCATGCTGCGTAATCGGATCCCGGAAAACTTCCCCCTGCGCAAAGCCCCGCAAGGTTTCTTTCCGGAACAACTTTTTCTGACGGATTGGGAGCGCTGGAAAACCACCCCTCCCGGCCCCATCGCCCCCCCCCCGGAAAGCGAATCCGGAAAGGGAAAAGTCGCACCCAAGGAACCGGATGCGGACAAGCAATAACCCTCGGCCCGGCTCGCGTTTCCGGACGCTCCCGCTGGAAACCGCCACCGGGCCCATTACATTCGTATTCCGTACCCGTCTATGCTCACGCCATGAATCAACAAACTGAAAAAAATCCGGCGGATCCGGAATTGCACCGCCGCGTGCAGGAACTCATCGCTTTCAAAGGCGGAGGGGCCAATGAGGAAGCCGTGGCCGACATCATCGAGAATGCCCTGAAAATTCTCACGGACGTAACGGACACCGGCGATGTGCGGGTCATCCAGACCGCCGTCCGGGAACTCCGTTACGCTTATCGCCTGTTCGCGCCGTATGCGCAGACCCGCAAAGTGACCATCTTCGGTTCCGCCCGCACCGCACCCAACAAACAGGAGTATCAGCAGGCGGTTGAGTTCGGACAGAAGATCGTGAAGGCGGGCTTCATGGTCATCACCGGGGCCGGCCCCGGCATCATGCAAGCCGGCCACGAGGGCGCGGGACCGGAGAACAGCTTCGGCGTCAACATCCGCCTGCCGTGGGAACAAAGCGCCAACCCGGTCATCCGGGAAGACAAAAAGCTCGTCACGTTCAAATACTTCTTCACTCGCAAACTCATCTTTATCCGCCATTCGGACGCCATCGTGTTATTCCCCGGTGGCTTCGGCACCATGGACGAAGGGTATGAAGCCATCACCTTGATGCAGACCGGTAAGAGCCAGCTCATGCCCTTGGTGCTCGTGGACAAACCCGGCGGCACCTATTGGAAAACCTGGGACAAACAGGTGCGCGAACACCTGCTGCGCGATCAACTGATCTCGTCCGACGACCTCAATTTGTATCGGATCACCGACAACGCGGATGAGGCGGTGAAAATCATTACTCGCTTTTATCGCAACTTCCACTCAACCCGATTCGTGAAAGACCGGTTCATCATCCGGCTCCATCACGCGCCGACGGACACCGCGATCGAGGCGATGAACGAAGATTTTGCCGACATCAACCTCGGCCCGCCAATCAGCCGCATAGAGCCGACCCCGGAAGAGCGCGAAGACCACGACGGCCTCGACCTGCAACGCATCGCCTTCCGCTTCAACCGGCGGGACTATGGCCGGCTACGCCAGTTAATTGATGCGTTGAACAATTTGTGAACCGTAGGTTTAGCCAATGCCAAGACCCTTTTTTCTATTGTTGGATGAAGAAGGGAGTGGTCCCCCAAAGTGCGGATTGGAAGGAGCGGGAGTTTCAAATAAACGTGGCCGATGAGGTGATTTACAGCCGACTTGGAGTCTTAACCAGACACTGAAATAGCTGTTGAATCCGCCACCGATGACAGTGGCCCAGACCCGCCATGTGCAGCCTGGCCATCATCGGTTGGACGAATGAGCAGTTTGTTTTTTTCGATTAACACCCTCGGCCCCGGCCCGGCTAAATTGCGTCCATGAAAACCAATCAAGCCCGCATCGCTGCTCAAACCACCGCCAACCACTCACTTCAACTATGTTGTCTGCTGACCGCCGGACTGTTCCTGTCGGCGTGCAAGCCGGAGGCGAAAGCCTCCAGGGAGACCGCCATCACGCGCGCCGACGCCGTGGAAGCCGGCAAGGCGAATCAGGTGCCCGCCACCGGCGCCAACGCCGGCACCCAGACTCGTTATCAAGCGATCAAGAACTTTGACGGTCTGGGAAGCGATCCAACCATGCTCATCGAGGGAAGCGACCGCGATTTATATGGGACTCTGCGGGACGGTGGTAGCAAAGGGGAAGGCGTGGTGTTCAAGGTGAACCAGGACGGCAGCGGCTACACGGTGCTGCACGATTTCGCCGGCTACGCGAACGGCGAAGACGGGAGTTGGCCGCAAGGCGTGGTTGAGGGAAGTGATGGTGTGCTTTATGGGACAACGCAGACGGGTGGCCATCCCGATGACCTTTTGAACCCGACTGGCAATGGCACGGTTTTCAAGGTGAACCAGGACGGCAGCGATTACACCGTGCTGTACCGTTTCCCGGGCCGCAGCGGTGACGGGATTGCTCCGTGGGCTGGACTGGTGGAAGGGCGTGATGGCGCGCTTTACGGAACCACGCTCGAAGGTGGAACCAAGAACTTCGGGACGGTGTTCAAGGTAAATCGGGACGGCAACGACTACAAGGTGCTGCACAGTTTTCTTGCCAGTGAGGCGGATGGGTTCAAGCCGATGGCGGGCTTGCTACCGGCCAGTGACGGAGTGCTCTATGGCACCACGGATGGCGGCGGCAGCGGTGGTGGCCATAACGGAACGGTTTTCAAAATCAATTCTGACGGCAGCGGCTACGAAATACTACACTGCTTCCCGGACCAACCGCATGACGGGCGGATGCCCCGGTCACGCTTGTTGGAAGGTCGCGATGGCGCGCTTTATGGAACGACGCAGAACGGGGGAACCAACGACGCCGGGACGGTGTTCAAGCTAAACAAAGACGGCAGCAGCTGCCGGATTTTGCACGCGTTCAGCGGCTCCCTGGGCTCGAAGCCTGATCCAAATGGGATGATAAGCGGCGATCGGAACGGTGTACCGACAAAGTTTTCTGATGAAGGCGATGGGAGCGGGCCGACAGGGTTGGTGTTCGGAAGCGATGGCGCGCTTTATGGCACGACCGAGTTTCACGGCCGGAACGGCGGAGGGACTGCGTTCAAACTAAATCCCGATGGCAGTGGTTTTGCCGTGTTACACAATTTTCCCGGCGCGGAAAGCGATGGACGGAATCCGACGGCGAGCATGGTGCAGGGTAGCGATGGAGCGTTGCATGGAATGACGAAAATATCGAACACCAACAGCTACGCTACCTTGTTCAAACTTTCTTTGTGAGCAGGTGGCCACTCGCGCCCGAAGTCCGTCTTGGGCGAAGTCAGCAACGATCAACGCGCGCCACTGGGAACAGGGTCTTGATATCGCCACTCTTGCAGAAGCAAACCCCCGCTGGTGATGAATCTGAAAACCGAGGATGGACGTAGATGGAGCATGTGACTCGAAGTCCTTTGACCGACGGAATCTGCGACCATCTGCGGGTGAACTGCTGTTTAAGGAACGGACGAGTCTGGCAAGTGCGAAAATACCCACCGCCGATTATGTAAACCACATCAAGAACAGACTTCTTTATGAAGATGTCCGCGATGCAGTTGGAGAACGCAGGCGAAAATCAAATTTCGGCGCGGACGACCGCGTTAGTATTCCGGCTCTTCAAGAACGTGGTTCGTGGAATACATACACTTCGGATTTTCTCCAGTGTTACCCATGATATAGCTGGTTTGAAACGTTCCATTAGACCCCCCGAGGGGGCAAGCCAGGCCGCCATGTTTCAAGTATAGAGCTATCTCGTTTTGTGTCGGCGTAGAAAAGGGTGAAACCTGGTGCTTTTCGAGTGACCAAATTTCCTTGGCGAAGCGGATTTTGGCCAGGTTATTAATGCAGGCTGCCAAGGGCGGAACATAATCCGTCGTCCGATAAAATTTCTGCGACCCAGCTTGTGAGACAGAAAATATATTCTGGTTGTTGTAAACGAGACCGTTGCGGGTCCGGAACATGCCGGTGCCTTTGTAGATGAATTCTTTCGGGAAGCTCTTTTCCTCAAGCCAATCCACCAGATTCGTGGACGATTGAATTCGATACGATCGGCCGAGCTCCCCCAGAATGCTGAAAGCAAATTGTCCATTGGGGTTGCCGATTGGCGTCAATTGCGGGGACGCCGTCACTTCGGTCACATTCAAAGTGGCGGTGTCGCTGATGATTCCCCCGACCGCATTGGAAACCATGACGGAGTAACCACCCGATTGATTGGTGGTCAGATTATCCAAACCTAAAATTGGGAAAGTCTCATCGGGCAAATCAACCCCATTGAAGCGCCATTGATAAGAAAACGGCGAGGCGAACGGGAGGTTGCCGGCGGCCACAACTCCAAAAAAGACGCTTCCGTTTGTAGAAACCGTCCTGCTGAACGGTTGAATCACGATGATCGGCGTGTTCGTCTCGGTTATGCTGAGTGTGAAATCATCGTGATTAGTTCCGACGGCACGCAACTGGTAGGTTATCCCTGCGGTTGCCGGAAAGGTAAGAAACGGATGGCGACCGGTGTCAAAACCAACACCTGCGACGAAGGTAAATCCCGACGACCAATTCGTTCCAGACCAGACGTCGATGGCTCCTCGTTTAAATGCATTCAGGGAGGAGCTCAGCACTTCAAATGTCACCGGTCCAGAAGTGCTGGCGGTCCAAGACCACCAAATGGAGGCAGAATTGCTCAGAGTAATCGGATAACCCGAACTCCCTTCACCGGGAGATTCTCCTGATTGAACTGTCGCGTTTTGGAGCGTTCCGGTAAACGTTACCGAACTCCCCGTTAGAACGATTCTATCTTCAAAGTCGTCGTTCAACTGTGGTGATTGCGCAAAGGAGAATGTTTCGCCAAAAAGAAGCGCGCCGAAGAGAACGGGCAACGCCCGCCGTTTCATGCGGCAAGTCGCCGCACCATTAAGGGTGAATCGCTTTTGCTTCGTGTTCATTTACGGTGACTCCATGCCTCAAAGGATGGGCAACCATCCTATGGCAGGCTTCCCGACTGAGCGATCGCGTCCGGGCCGGATCGCAATTTAACCCGGTCAATTTTTGGCGTGCCAGCTTGTGGGCTGTACTGGCCGTTGTAAGTGGTGACCACCACGAAATCATCGTCCACCGTGGGTTGCTCACTCTCGATCACTGGCGGCAGACCGGGTGCGGCGGCGGTGGAAATACACGCTGTCGCTTCGTCCCGCGAGTTCTCATCGATTCGTTGGCAGGCATTCAGCAGCAGCCCTTGCCAGTCCATTGTGATGGTGTGGGGTGGCTGGTAGGCGGTGGTTATTTCCTTAATCCGTCCGCCTTTCCAGCGCAGGATTTCTTCAAAAGCGGCTTCCCCGCGCGAAGTTGGCGTTTCGGCATGAACGATTTGACCATCCTCGAAACAAATCCGTCCGATGCCGTTCGCGGAGGCAACCTGCAAGACGAGCGTCGCGTTGGAAACGCATTTGAGCTGGATGATGTCAAGCGCCGAGAGGCAGGTCAGCGAGACGGCAAACTTGCCATCCACATGCCGCAGCGTCGTTCCATAGCCCATGTTCTCATAGTGCGCGCGGACCAGTTTGACGATTTCCTTCGTATCCACGGGCTTTTGCCGGAACAACAGCACGCCCAAATCCCGGGTTGCTTGTTCATGTTTTGCCAGCGAGGAAGCGGTAACCATCATCACCCGCGCGTCGGGAAACCGCTGGCGGAGGTTCGCGAGAAAGTGGATCCCGGTCCCATCAGGCAGATTCACATCCAGGATAAAAAAGTGGATCTTGAATTCGGATAGCAGCAACCCGGCCTCTGCCACGCTCCGGGCCGTGAGGACTTCGGCCTCCGGCAGATCCATGCGAACAGCCTTCATGACAATTGTCGTCAGACAAATGTCATCATCGAGCACCAACACACAGAATTTTTCCGTCTTGGCCACAGCGTTTAGGCAGACATTCCACTGAGTAACAAAACCCGAGTTGGTTACGTCTCATGCGACTTCGCAAGCAAGACAAAGCAATCAAGCTGCCAGACTTGGACTCCGAATTGGAATCCGTGTGAAAAGTCACCCCGTAGTGTGGCATCAAGCGCGGGTGGTTAAAAATCACACTTTTAAAGGGGGAAACGTGACCGCAATTCCAACCAAGGCCATTTACGGAACTGGGTAGTGGCCCGCCAATAGACAGCAAGGAGCGAAAAGACGGGCAGCCGGGGGCGGCCCTACTTTTTCCGGCCGCCTTTGTCGTCGAGGTTTTGCTGCAACTGCTCGGCCGTAACCGAACATTGCACCCCGTCGGCGGGTACTTCGACCTTGGCCGTCCACAACAACGCGTTGAGCACCAGCTTGCGGAAATTGTCATCGCCCCAGTTCTTGTGGAAATGCGCGCCGGTGAAACCAAAGCCACGGCCGCCATCTGGACGTTCCACCGCCCAGGCCAGAATCTCTTCCCGGCCGCTGGCGGCGACAATGTGCGCGTACGGTCCGCGCGGCGAAGAACTTTTTCCCTCACGCGTTTCGTCATCCGGCTTCGCCACCAGAATCGGCGTCACGCCCTTCATCTCCGGCCGAAAGCGCATGTTGTAATACCACTCGTCTTTGACGGCGAAGGGTTTCACGCCGCGCGTGATGGGATGTTCGGGTAATTTTTTGATGTCGGCCACCCAATGCGGGTTCGTGGAAAAGTGGTCTTCGTAGTAGCCGCCGATCCAATCGAGAAATTCCGGACCGCCCTTGTCCTTGGGCACTTCGACGGCGTAATGCACGCACGCCAGACCGACGCCCTTCTTCATGAGGTCGCCGATGATTTTCAGGTGATCTTCTTGAATGATCGGGTGGCCGCCACCGCCATCCATGAAAAACAAAACCGCGTCCGCGTTATCGAAGATGTGCGGGTCCGTGGGCCAGCCGTTCAACGAAAACGTGCTGACGACGCCCGGTTGCTTTTCGAGGCATTTCTGGAGCAGTTGCACGCCGGCGTTAAACTCATGATCGCCCGGCCCGTGACTGGGAGGGCCCGCAATCAGCACGATCTTTTTGTCGGTAGCGGTCGCGGCTCCGGGCAGGAGCAGGACGGTCAGCAGCAGGGCAGCGGCGGCGGAGTAGCGGAGTTTCATGGGATGGCTGATCAGGGTTACGGGCGTTGATAGACGACGAAGATATGGTCCGAGCCACTGGTGGATGTAAATTCCTTCGGGCGCGCGGCGCCGTTAATGGCGTAGCAAATTTTGAGGGTGGCGCCGTTCAGTTCGTAGATGGCGGGGATGGTGTCGCCGGATTGCGTCGTCACTTCCAAGGTCTTCGGGTGGGCCTGGGCATTGAATTCGAGCGTGCCGGATTCATTGTTATCCGTGCCGGTCAGTTTGAACGTGTCGCCCTTGATTTTTAACCGGGCCTCCGTAATCGCCGCCTCATCCACGGCCTGCCCATCCATCACCAGTTGTTTTACCTTCCACTCGCCTTGAATGCGGTCGAGGTCGCTGGCCGTGGTGGCCTGTTTGAGGCGCAGATTGCGGAACTGAACCGTCATGGGCTCGCCGGCATGAAGTTGCAGCGCCAGAACGCCCGCCTTCGCGGCCTTCGCTTCGCATTCGTCGGTTACGTCCACCGTCAGGTGGCCGTTAATGAAATGCTGGAGATGATTACCTTGGGCGATAATGACGTAATCGTTCCAGCCGTCCTGCTTGATCGTGGCTTGAATTTCCTCGGATTTTCCGACCGTGCCGGTAACCTGCTTTTTGCAATCCTTGTCCCACACCACCTTTTCGCCGCGCGCCGCCATGATGCCGCGTGTCATGCGTTCCTCGTAAAGAATGCCCGAATATGTCGGTCCGGCTTCCATGTCCGCCTGATAACCGCCCACGACCCAGTTCGCCGGGTCCAGTACCTGACTCCGATATTGGACACCGGAATTGGCAAAGCCCTTGTCGTTGTTGGGGGTGATCCGATAACTGAATCGCAACTCGAAGTCGGTCACCACGCCGTTGGTCCAGATCAAAAACGTGTTGCCTTTGGCCGGATTCTGCGCGGTCGTCTGCCCGACGATCGCGCCTTCCTGCGCCGACCACAGCTTGGGATTACCGTCCCAACCCGCCAGGTTTTTGCCGTTGAAAATAGTGACGAAGCCGGTTTCCGCTTCGGCCGCTGTCAGGTTGGTTTGGGCGAATAACAAGGCGCCGAGCGCTGTTGCGGTAAGAATTTTTTGTTTCATGTTAATGGATGGTGGACTTGTCTGGATGGTTGATTATTCAAGCTTTGCGGGCTGAGCCAAATATCCGGTGCAGATTTTTCAAGCCTTTCACCGCGATGTCGTTGCGGTTCGGTTCGATCTTCCGCCAGATGGCCGCCGCACGAGCGATGACTTTCACGTCGGTCGTGAACGATTCGATGACCACGTCGCCCTGATAACGGATGTCTTTCAAGGCTTTGGCAATCGGTTTCCAGTCAATGTGATCGTTGCCGGGCGTGCCGCGGTCGCTGCCGCAGGCGTGGAAGTGACCGAGGTGTTTGCCGGCTTTGCGAATCGCCGCTGCCTGATTCTTCTCCTCGATGTTCATGTGGAACGTGTCGAGGTGCAGGCGGAGCGCCGGACTGCCGACGGCCTTGATCATTTTCAGCCCCTGATCGCAAGTGTTGATGAAATCAGTTTCGAAACGATTCAGCGGTTCGAGACATACCTGCCGGCCGCGCTTCTCCGCGTAGTTACAAAGCTTCTTGAGATGTTTCAGCACCGTCGCCCATTGCTTTTTGTACTCATCGGGCGCCACGGCGTCCGCGCGGCCGACGGCGGAATAGACCGGACCGATCAACGACGGACAGCCGAGCCCCACCATCTGGTCAATCAACGTCATCATGTACGCCAGCCCCGTTTTCTGTTGTTCGGGCGTGCCGCGCAGATCGCGATCCGGGCCCATGCAGGCGCAAATCGAGCCGCAGACAAGGCCGTGCCGGTCCAACTCGCGCTTGACGTGCGCCGGGTCAATGTGGGCCGGGTCTTCGATGGGAATCTCGATGGTATCGAACCCCCATTGCTTGAACTGCCGGAATAATTTCGTGCTGTCGTTGGTGAACGGCGACGTGAAAAGAAACGTGTTGATGCCAAAGTGCATGGCGCCATTTTCCAAGTTCCACCGGGTTTGTCCAGCGGCGAGTTGACGCGGCAACCATCGGGTGTGCATCTTGTAGGTTCCCCCGGTTAGTGATTCCATAAGTGATCCCAGTGACCATTTTGGCGTGCCTCGATCACGGCGCACAGATGCCGCAAGCCCAAGGGGGTCCAAGATTGGCCGCTGCGTTTGAACCGGCCTTGC
>JANYBF010000595.1 GCA_025360895.1 Verrucomicrobiota bacterium | reverse complement strand
GAACATACGCTGGTGCTGGGCGGTTCGGGTGCGTTTGGCCCGAACGCCAGCGGTCAGGACGGGCGGACGGCAATCTACGGCGCGGATTTGTTTTACAAATGGAAGTCGCGCAATCACGACAAGGGTTTTCCGTTTGTGACATGGCAGACGGAGTATTTGTACAGCAACTACAAGGCGGCGGCTTATCCGGGAGACTTCATCAATCCGCCGTCAGCGGCTACGACGATCAACAACTGGGGTGTTTATTCCCAAGTGTCGTACGGCTTTAAGCCCCGCTGGGTTGCGTCGTTTCGCGCGGATTATGTGACCGGCCAACCGGGCGATTTCTGGGCGGATCCGTTGCTTGATGACCGGTATCGTTTCTCGCCGGCCATAACCTTTTTCCCGAGCGAATTTTCCAAGATTCGGTTGCAATACAACTACGATCACATTCAAAGCGTGGGCGTGGAAAACTCGGTTTGGTTTCAATTCGAGTTCCTGCTCGGCGCTCACTCGGCCCACAAATTCTAAACCACGAAGGCACACGAACTGACACGAATATGAAAACATTGCTAAATCTCAGCTTAAAATTTATGAACGATAAAAATATGACAAAGCCCGAAGCCCGATTGAAGTTGCGTCACTATTCACCCTTCGTCATGCGTCATTCAATGGCGCTTATGCTCGCGCTGCTTGCGGTAGTCACGACCGTTCACGCCAAGTTGAATGTCGTTTGCACCACACCCGACATCGCCTCGCTTGCGCAGGCGGTCGGTGGCGACAAAATTGAAATCACCACGCTGGCCCGACCCACCGAAGACCCACACTTTGTGGACGCCAAGCCGAGCTTCATTGTGAAGCTCAATCGCGCCGACGCCTTGATTGAAGGCGGCGCGGAGTTGGAAATCGGCTGGCTGCCGCCGCTGCTCACGGGGGCGCGAAATTCCAAGCTGGCCTCGGGCGCACCGGGCTACATCCTCGCCAATGAAGGAATTCAGATGCTCGAAGTGCCCAAGTCGCTGGATCGCTCGGAAGGGGACATTCACGCGGCGGGTAATCCGCATTTTTTGGTGGACCCGGAAAACGCGAAGATCATCACCCACCACCTCGCGGAAGCGTTTTGCAAACTGGACACGGCGAATTGCGCCACCTACCAGGCGAATCTGAAAAAATTCCTCGAGGAGTTGGATGCCAAAATGGTGGAGTGGCAAAAGCAGCTTGCCCCTTTCAACGGTGAAGCGATTGTCGCGTATCACAATTCCTGGGTCTATTTCGCCAAACGCTTCGGATTGAAGATTGATTTGTTTCTCGAACCCAAACCGGGTATCCCGCCTTCGCCCGCGCATCTCGCGTCGGTCATCACCAAAATGAAAGCGGAGAAGGCGCATGTCATCATCGTGGATCCCTATCTGAACCGTCGGACGGCGGAAACCGTGGCGCGGAATACGGACGCGACGGTGGTGGACGTGGCGCAAATGCCCGGGGGCGTGAAAGGAACGGAGGGTGGTTACATCGCGCTTATGGATTATCTCGTGAATTCACTGGCAAAAGCGCTGGCGGAAAAGAAATGAACATCCAACATCGAAACTCCAACGTCAGCCATCCAATGAGCTACCAGGGCGCGGAGTCTTGGATGTTCGAAGTTCGATGTTGGTTGTTGGATGTTTCCCTGATTATTTATGACTGAAATCCTATCCGTAATGAAATGGCCGCTGGTCGCGTGTTTATTGCTGCCAGGCATCCTGGTTTACTACGGCCTGCACATCATCCGACGCGAAGTTATTTTCGTGGATCTCGCACTCGCGCAGGTGGCCACTTTGGGGACGTGCGTCTGTTTGTATCTCGGTCATGAACCGGACGATCCGCACAATTATTTCTGGTCGCTCGGTTTTACGCTGGTGGGGGCGCTGGTGTTCACGTTCACGCGCTCGACCAAGCACGCGAAGGTGCCGCAGGAGGCGCTCATCGGGATCACTTACGTGGTGGCGGCCGCGGCGGGGATTCTCTTGTTGAGCAAAAGTCCGCACGGCAAGGAAGAATTACAGCGCACGCTCGTTGGTGATTTACTTACGGTAACGCCGGTGGAGATCGGAAAAACCGCCGCACTCTACGCGGTCATCGCCGTGGTGCATTTCATTTTTCGCAAACAATTTATCAAGCTGTCGTTCGACCACGACCACGCGGCGGCGGGCGGATTGTCGGTCCACTTCTGGGACTTTCTGTTTTACGCGTTGTTCGGTTTGATTGTGACCAGCTTCGTGCAGGTTGGCGGGGTGTTGATGGTGTTCTCGTATCTCATCGTGCCGGCAGCGTGCGGGACGTATCTGGCGGCATCCTTGCCTGCTCGACTGGCCATCGGTTGGTGCGTGGCGACCCTGGCGAGCGTGGGCGGCCTTTACGCATCGTTCAAACTCGACGTGCCGACGGGCGCGGCGATTGTCTGCGTACTAGGCGTGACTTTGCTGCTGGCGGCGATCGCGCAAAAATTCCGGCGAACCACCTGATTCTGCAAGTCACTTGCAAATATAACCGTGGCCGGTTTGCATGTATTCTGCTGAACTAACTTTGTCGTAATGAATCGGAGCCAGAAACAATCAAGGAACGCCGCGCCGTGCCGCTGGGTGAGGGCGGGGCTGTTGCTTGGCTTGTTCCTGTTTGTCCTGGCGATGGTCCAATTTGAGTCATTGCACCGTCTGGTGCATGCCGACGCCGGCCAGTCGCAGCATCAGTGCGCAGTTACCTGGCTCGCCAGCGGGCAGGTGGATTTGGCGGGCAGCGAAGTGCTGGTGGCGTTTCTGCCGGCGGTCATCGTTGCCCAAGTGATGCCGCCGGTTTCAATTTCGGTTGCGGTTGATTATTTTCTCCTGCCTGACCGGGCCCCACCGGTCGCTCTCGCCTGATTCGTAGTCGGCCTTTCTCCGTTCGGAGTGCGTTCACGCAAGTATTGCGTTGCGCCGTTCGGGAGAGAGGAAACTCCTCCCAGTCTTAAAGGGTCTTTCCGCTGCCCGGATTCGCGTTCGCGTGAATCAAAAAGCGGGAGAGAAAATCTATGATACTGATCCGTGCGTTGAACCGCCGTCGCGGGTTCACCTTGATCGAGTTGCTGGTGGTGATTGCCATCATTGCGATTCTAGCCGCCCTGCTATTGCCGGCTTTGGCATCAGCCAAAGCCAAAGCCAGGCAAACCGGTTGCGCCTCGAACCTGCGCCAAATCGGTCTGGGCATGCGGATGTATGCCGACGATAACGGCGGCTGGCTGCCGGAAACCACGCATGGCAATCCGACCAACCGCTCCTGGATCTTCACGTTGGCTCCCTACGTGGCCAATGTGGATAACCTCCGCATCTGCCTGGCGGACGCCCTAGCGCAGGCGCGCATCACTAACCATGCCTCCAGTTACACTCTGAACGAATACACGGCGGTGGATCAGATAACGCCTTTCGGGCAGGTACTCGAGACCTTCCGCAAGCTGGACATCCTCAAGCGGCCAACGGATACCTTCACCGTTTTCGAAGTGGCGGATAGTGCCAGCCTTTCAATCACCGCTGACCACACCCACTCTCGGAACTGGATCAATGGGTGGACCTCGGTCCTGTTCGACATTCAACCCGACCGCCATCGCAGTGGCGGTGCAAACACTGACCACACCAAAGGCGTGGCCAATTACCTGTACGCCGACGGACACGTTGCCGCAGTGAAAGCGTCTTTAATGGGAACCTCCGGTAACTACATTTCGGGGTTGAATTGATGGTTGGGGTTCGAGGTTTGGGGTGATGGGATTCATGGTGACTCCTTTTGTTTGTGTTTTATCCGACGTTTGATTCTGGTTTTTTGCTGGGTTGTCTTTCGATTCTTGGTTTGAGCGGCGGGTTTCAGACCGCGCGC
>JANYBF010000587.1 GCA_025360895.1 Verrucomicrobiota bacterium | reverse complement strand
CAATTGCCAACGCCCGGTTTGTCGGGGCCCAACGGCGGTTCCAACACCGTGGATCGCCTCAAGCTCGGCAGCGGCAAGCTGGTCAACCTGACCACAGGCGAACCGGAACCAACCAATCTCGCCCTCAGCAAGAAGGGGGAGCTTTATTGGACCTGCAAATCCGCTGGCGTAATTCTCGAACGCAATCGCAAGGGCGTTGTCAGCCCGTTCCTCACCGGCCTTAGCAAGCCCAGTGGCATTGCCGTGGATCGTTGGGGGTTTGTGTATTTCACGCAAGTTCCCACGCCCGGCGTGAACGGGGCCAACGGCGGCACGAACACCGTCAACGTTTCCGACGGTGTGGATATTGAAGTGCTCACGCTCGGCGAGCCGGAACCGACGGATATCACCGTGTCCCGCAACGGCACCGCGTATTGGACGTGCAAAAGCGCGGGCGTGATCCTTTGCCGGACTGCGGATGGCACGGTGACCCGCATCTTGAAAGACTTGAGCCAACCCACCGGCATTGCCCTTGATCAACGACGGCACCTCCTCTATTTCACCGAAGTGCCCACGCCCGGCGTCAATGGGGCCAATGGCGGCGCGAACAAAGTGTCCGCGTTCGATCTGGCAACCGGCGAGCTGGAGTTGGTGGACGCGGGCGACCCCGAACCCACCGACATTACCGTCGCGCCGAACGGGAGCGTGTTTTGGACGTGCTCCTCGGCCGGTGTGATAGTGCAGGCGCGCGACGTGCGGGAACATTGCGATTGGAACGACCAGGATTAATTCGCATTGAATCCGAAACAGCCAGCCCGGCCCGCCCGAAGTTTTGGCGCGGCCGGGTTCTCCATTGGTTCGTAGCCGCCGACGTAAGGAGGCGGATTTTCTGACGCACCTCCGCCCCTCAAGTCGGCGGCTACCACTTCGGATCATATCGCTCCGGATGTTTCATGTCCGCGTAGTCGAATGGAACGGTTTCCACATGACCGTCGGCCATGGTCACATTCGCGCGTTTGGAATGCCGACTGGTCAGCGGGTAGCCCGGCGGCAACCAGCGCCCGTCGTCAATCACCGCCGCGCCCGGGCCGTCATTCGCCGCGCCCTTTTCCTCGGCCAGCATGATCTTGCCCGACGGATTGCGGATCGCGGTCTGCTTGTTCAGAATGATCAACGTGCGGTCCCGTGCGATGAAGCTCGCCATGCCGGCGTCACTGTGAGCGTTGAGCGAATAACTGTAAAAATACTGCTCCACGCCCGGATTGCTTTTCCACAATCCTTCCCGCGCGTCCGCATCCCGGTCGGCGGGACACCGCAGGAGGCGTGGTTGGTACTGGCCGAGTTGTTGAATCACACTGCCGCGCTGCGGATCCCGCATCGTGAAGTTGCCCAACGGATCAGCCGCCACCTGCCACCAAACCCAATCTTCCGGTTGTGCGCCCAAGCCGCTGTGCGGAGAACTCGTGGGAAACGTGTCAGCGTTGTCGTGGAGGTAAAGCTGAAACGCCAGTCCCACCTGCCGCAGATTATTCGCGCACGCGGCCGCTTGGGCCCGCGCCCGGCCTCGTCCCAGCGACGGCAACAGCATTGCGGCCAGAATCCCAATGATCGCCAGCACCACCAACAACTCCACCATGGTGAAGCCGCTAGTCTTTGATCGCCTTATTTGCACCAGCATTGGAAAATTGTCGTTCGTACGCAGACTTAGTCTGGTCTGAGACTTTGAGCTTTTCAACTCTGGCATCTGCGGGCTTTGATTTTCATACCGTCGGCGGTTGCGTTGACCGCCCTCCAGCCTGCAGCCAACCTAGCCGCGATGTTTGAACTCGTTTCCGACTACCAACCCACCGGGGATCAGCCACAAGCAATTGCCAAACTTACGGAAGGGGTGTTGTCCGGCGCGAAGCATCAGTTACTGCTCGAGGTCACGGGTTCAGGCAAGACGCTCCAAGCACCGGCTATAGGATTTTTGCCAATGCTTCGCCGATCGCCTTACCCAAAAGTGGCGGCACGGCGTTGCCGATTTGTTTCACCACTTGGGAACGATTACCCGCAAACTGGAAATCATCATCAAAGGACTGGATGCGGGCGCCTTCCCGGGGCGTGAGGGCGCGATCACACTTTGGATGGATGCAACGATTGGACGCGGGATGGACAAAGTTGACGGTGATAGTCACGGACGGCATGTCCCCGTCCAGACGGGAGTAGCACGAGCTAAAACCGCTCGAAATGAGATGACGCGGAATCGAAGAGATATTTTTTCCAGAGTGCCGGATGATTTCCAACATCCTTGGCGTGTGCGCCGTCGAGTAATGTAGGGCGAGTTTGCGGCACCCGTTTCGTCGGGACCGTTGATAGTCAGTTCGGGGCGCGCGGCTGTATTCTTCGGCAGACTCACCGGACTGGATGGGCGGCAAATCGTCAACGGCATCCAATACCGTGACGGCGGGATTTAATTTTAGTCCGGGCGAGAACAGGTCTTCCTGCGGAACGTGCATCCGGCGGCGGTCACGATGGCCAATGGTCGAGCCGTTGGATTGATGGGTTGGATTGGGAAACTCGACTCGCGCGCCCTTTTCGACACCGATGAAGATGAGTCGCTCCCGCCGCTGCGGCACCCCGTAGTGCGCGGTGTTTAAGATGCGCCAATCGCACTCATAACCAAGGCGTGCAAAACATTCCTCCATCTGCGCGAGGGCAGCCCCGCCGTTATGCGTGGCCAGCCCAACGACATTTTCGATGACCAGTGCCCGAGGGCGAAAGAAATTTACAAAGTTCGCAAACTGCTCGAACAGATTGTTCCGGGCGTCGTCCTCGTTCGAGGAACGAAAGGGGCGAATGGAAGAAAAGCCCTGGCAAGGCGGGCCGCCTATAATCAAGTCGAGTTCACCACGCTTGAGCTTGAGTTGCGCCTGAATATCATCGCACCGCAATTTACGAATATCCCCCGCAATGACTTTGGCCTTGGGGTGATTGAGGCCAAAGGTATTCACAGCCACCGGCAAAATATCCACGCCCAGCAGGGTTTCGTAGCGCGCGTTGGCGGATTTCTCGAAGCCTCGCGAGAAGCCACCCGTGCCGCAGAAGAGATCAAAAAGTTTCAACGCCTTCATCCGGTGGAGACATTAGTCTCATGGTCGGAGGGCCGTCAATGCAGATATGATTTTGCCGTGAACGAAGTCAGCGCAGAAAAGATTACCAAGGCCCTAGTCGAAATAATTGCCGAAGAGCGACGGCAACAAGGACTGACGTATGAGCAACTGGCCGACCGCGCCGGGATCCATCGGACCACCATCGCGCTTTGGGAGCGCCAAGAACGCACTCCCACCGTTCAACTGGCCTTGCAGATGGCGGCGGCGCTGAACATCCCACTTTCCCGGTTGCTTGCCAAGGCGGAAGCCGCTTGTGATCCCAATCGTTCCACCGGTGCCACGAATGCACGGCGGCTTAAACCTGAGTTTTTTCGAAACGAGACCAAGCTTCAGGCACTGTGTTCGGTCAATCATCAAAGCCTGCGGGATGCTATTGAGAACTGCTACCAAACCCTCGACTTGATTGACTCGGAACTGGCGCAACGAAGCTCTCCTCCGATCAGCAAGCTGGTCGAGCTGGCAAACTTGTCCTCGATGATTGGGAATCTGCTTTCGGCGGGATTGGTTGAACACTCCAATGGTGCTTATTCCCGAAATGCGCCGCACACCTTTCCGGATTTGCTCCCGAAAATTTCCGGACAGGCCGGGGTTGAATTGAAGACGGCGCTGGAGACGAACAAGCCCAAGGGCCATCTGCCAAAAGCAGGCATTCATCTGACATTCCGCTACGTACTCTGCAATCGGGAGGGGCGCTTTGTCCGGGGAAAAGCTAAACGTGGAGACACGGCTTTTATCTGGGAAATCAAAGCGGGTCGGCTTCGAACAAGTGATTACGATGTCAGCAATACCGCCGGTGACTCCGGCAAAACTGCGGTTATCAAGACCGCCGTGTTCAATGCAATGCCACTGGTTTACTTTGATCCTGCGCTGTTACCTTATGCCGAGTCGAAAGAGGGTCGTTATCCAGGTTTCAACTGATGAATTTCGCTTCGATGAGACATGTTTGAACTCGTTTCCGAATACGCGCCCGCCGGGGACCAGCCACAAGCGATTGCCAAGTTGACCCAGGGGGTGTTGTCCGGAGCGAAGCATCAGGTACTGCTCGGGGTCACGGGTTCAGGCAAGACGTTTACGATTGCCAACGTCATTAAAAACGTCAACAAACCCACGCTTGTCATCTCGCACAACAAGACGCTCGCCGCGCAGCTTTATGCGGAGTTCAAAAGCTTTTTTCCCAACAACGCGGTGGAATATTTCGTCAGCTACTTCGACTATTATCAGCCCGAAGCCTACATTCCACGCACGGACACATTCATCGAGAAGGATTCCGCCATCAACGAGGAGATCGAGCGCATGCGGCTCTCAACCATGAGCAGTTTGTTCGCGCGCAAGGATGTGATCGTGGTGGCGAGTGTGTCGTGCATTTACGGCACCGGTAGCAAGGAAGATTACGAACAGATGGTGATCCCGGTGTTTGTCCGGCAGGCGGTGTCACGCGAGCAATTCCTCGCCCGCCTCGTGGACCTGCAATACAACCGCAACGACATCACATTCGAGCGCGGCCAGTTTCGCGTGCGCGGCGACACGATTGAACTCTGCCCCGCCGGGCGGGAAGATGCTTTACGCGTGGAATTTTTCGGCGATGAGATTGAGCGCATCACGCGCTTCGAACCGCTCACCGGCGAAAAGCTGGATACGCCGGCCAACACGATGATCTTTCCGGCAAAGCAATTCGTCACCACAAATGACAAGATGAAGCGCGCCATCCTCACCATTCGCGAGGAACTCGGCCTGCGCATCGCGGAGTTTGAGCAGCAAGGCAAGCTACTCGAAGCCCAGCGCATCAAGATGCGCACGGAATACGATCTCGAAATGATGGAGGAGATGGGCTTCTGTTCCGGCATCGAGAATTACTCGCGCCACATTGCCAATCGCAAGCCCGGCTCACGCCCAGCGACGGTGATTGATTTCTTTCCGGACGATTTCCTGCTCGTGCTGGACGAATCGCATGTGAGCGTTTCGCAAATCGGCGGCATGTCGGAAGGCGATCGTTCGCGAAAAACGGTTTTGGTCGAGCACGGCTTCCGCCTGCCGAGCGCACTGGACAATCGCCCGCTGAACTTTTTGGAGTTTCAGGCGATTCAAACCCAGACGATTTACGTCAGTGCCACGCCCGCGCCGCGCGAACTCGGCTGGGCGCGGCAATCTTGTAGCCGCCGACGTGAGGAGGCGGATCCAACGGCTAATCCCGAAGTCCGCCTCCTCACGTCGTCGGCTACGGAACTACCCGGCGTCGCCGAACTCGTCGTGCGCCCGACCGGACTGATTGATCCCAAGGTCACCATCAAGCCGCTTAAGGGCCAGATTGACGATCTCATCGAGGAATGTCGCAAGCGCGCCGACAGCAAGGAACGCATCCTCGTGACCACGCTCACGAAGCGCACCGCCGAGGAGCTGACTGATTACCTCCGCGACATTGGGGTGAGCGTGCGTTATTTGCACAGCGAGATTGACGCCATCGAACGCGTGGAGATTTTGCGCGCGCTCCGCAAAGGCGAGTTCGACGTGTTGGTCGGCATAAATCTGCTCCGCGAGGGCCTCGATTTGCCGGAGGTTTCCCTCGTCGCCATCCTCGACGCGGACAAGGAGGGATTTCTGCGCAGCGAAACGAGTTTGATCCAGACCGCCGGCCGCGCGGCGCGTCATCTCAACGGCGAAGTCATTCTCTACGCCGATGTAATGACCGACAGCATCAAAAGATTCCTGGCGGTCACCGAATATCGCCGCAAACGCCAGATCGCCTACAACACGGAACACAACATCACGCCCCGCAGCGTCGTCCGCGCCGTGGAAGAAAGCCTGGCCAGTTACGAATCGAATCGCAAGCAGGCCGATGGTGTTTTGCGCGAGGCGGGCGTGGACGTGGATCTCACCACGACGATCAGCGAGCTCGAAGAAGAGATGCTCGCCGCCGCAAATAATCTAGAATTCGAGAAAGCCGCGCTGTGCCGCGATCAGATCAAGGAGTTGAAGCGCGCGCTTGAAGGTTCTATCCCTGCCGGGCAAATCAAAGCGGTGAATTATCGCAAGCCTGCGCGCAAACGAGTTCGACGGTAAAGCGAGGCAAGGCCCCCCAGCGATTCTACTCCCCGCGTACGCTGATCACCGGCGCCGTGTTGCGCCCCGTGACGCACGCCGATTCGTATGCGTTTCTCTTTCTCATGGCTAGCGCTGATGGAGAAATCCCCTGAGTTGAACTGAAAATCCTTGAAACAAGTATTTTCAAAAAACTGCGAACTCACCCCCAAAACTTGAAACTTGGAACTTGGCCTCGAGAACTCTATTTTGGCGGCCATGGCAGCAAGTGATTTTAATGTGAAATACGTGGCGCACCTCGCCCGCATCCAGCTTTCGCCGGAGGAAGAGCAGAAGCTTGGCACCCAACTGGGTCACATCCTCGGTTTTATGGAAAAACTGAATGCGCTTGAGGTGAGCCACGTCGAGCCGACCGCCCATGCCGTGCCGACGGTCAATGTCACCCGCGCCGACGAGACGCGGCCCTCACTGCCGCACGACGAAGCGATGCGCAACGCGCCCAAACAAGCCAATGGCCTTTTCATCGTACCCAAGATCGTCGAATGATTTTTGCGATCCGTTGAAACCCGTCTTCCGATGTTGAACCAACTCACCATTGCCGAACTCACGGCCAAGCTCGCCCGACGCGAAGTCTCCGCGCGCGAGGCGACCCAAGCCTGTCTCGATCAGATCGCCCGGGTGGATGGAAAAATCCACGCGTTCATCAGCCACGACGCCACCGATGCGCTCGCGCAGGCGGACGCGGCAGACCGGGCAATGGCCTCCGGCGCGACGCACGCACAGCAGCCGCTCCTTGGCGTGCCGATTGCGGTTAAAGACGTTCTGGCCGTAAAAAATCAACCGCTCAACTGTGGTTCGAAGATTCTCGGTCAGTTCATTTCGCCTTATGACGCGACGGCGGTGGAAAAAATGAAAGCGGCGGGTGCAATTGTTTTTGGCCGGCTGAACATGGACGAGTTTGCCATGGGCAGTTCGACGGAGAACTCCGCGTTTGGCCTCACGCGCAATCCGTGGGACCTGACGCGCATTCCGGGCGGATCGTCCGGCGGTTCGGCGGCGGCAGTCGCGGCGGACGAAGCCATCGCCACGCTCGGCACGGACACCGGCGGTTCAATTCGTCAACCGGCGGCGTTGTGCGGCTGCGTTGGGCTGAAACCAACGTATGGCCGTGTTTCGCGTTACGGGCTGGTTGCGTTTGCTTCGTCGCTGGATCAGATCGGGCCGTTCACCAAAGACGTGCAGGATTGCGCCACGATGTTGAACGTCATCGGCGGCCACGACCTCCGTGATTCCACGAGTGTCGCGCAACCCGTGCCGGATTATACCACTGGCCTGACCGGCAATATCAAGGGTTTACGCCTTGGCCTGCCGAAGGAATACATGATCGGTGGTTTGGACCCCGAGGTGAAAGCCGCCGTGGACGCGGCGGTGAAGCAGTTGCAATCGCTCGGCGCGCGCGTGGAGGAAATCTCCCTGCCGCACACGGAGTATGCAGCGGCCACGTATTATATCATCGCGCCCGCCGAAGCGTCGGCCAACCTCGCGCGTTTCGATGGCATTCGCTATGGCGCGCGCGTGGACGGCGCGGATCCCCTGGAGCTTTACAGCCGCACCCGCGGAGCGGGTTTTGGCCCGGAAGTTAAACGCCGCATCATCCTCGGCACCTACGTCCTCAGCAGTGGCTACCACGACGCCTATTACGTTCGCGCCCAAAAAGTCCGTACGTTGATCCGGCAGGATTTTCTGAAAGCGTTCGAGCGGGTGGACGCCATCGTCACCCCGACGACACCGACCGCAGCTTTCAAGATTGGCGAAAAATCCGGCGATCCGCTGCAAATGTATTTGTCTGATGTGTTCACGATCTCCTGCAACCTGGCCGGAATATGCGGAGTGAGTCTGCCGTGTGGTTTTACAAAATCACCGAAGCTCCCCATCGGCCTGCAATTGCTCGGCAAACCTTTCGGCGAAGAAACGATGCTCCAGCTCGCCCACGCCTACGAGCAAAGTACGAATTGGCACCAAGAAAAACCGGCTATTCCCAACTGATCTGGGATTGTTTCGGGCGAGAATCCGGCTTTGATTTTCTGCGGTAAAGCAGGCGCCCTCGGTCGGTATTTCCGCAGCAGATTCCCCGGCGGTGATGCTTGATTCAGGCGCGGCCCCTTCGCGGCTTATCGCTTGTCCCAAAGACTTCGCGAAGGTTATCTTTTGCGCGATGACGGCAAAGCCGATCCCAGCACTCCAGCGACTTGACGCGGTCCAAGCGTGGCTGCCCGAGGTGATTCTACTGCTCGGCGACGCGTTGCTGCCGTTCCGCACCGCGATGGAAATAGGGGCGCCCGGCCAGTGGCTCACGCCCGGCGGTAACAGGGAGTCCCGGCAACGCAATGCGTCAATGGGTTTACTTGGCCTGGCGCATGGCGCGAAGCTTTCACGCGGTTAAACATGGACTCGCGAAAACAGCGCTGGGGTTGGACGGTCGTCGTGCTGGGGTTGACGCTCATGCCGCTGGTGCTTCAACGCCCGGGCCGGGGAGCAACGATGCGGTCCCAAGCTTTTGCGGTCGCACCCCCGGTCGGCGAGCAGTCCGCTGACACCCGACCACAGTTCTCCAGCGGTTTCATTGACGCGGATTTCCGGACCCCGAGTGTTCACGTTGCTTCGCTGTGTGAAATTTCCGGCGGCCGCCTGTTGGCCGCCTGGTATGGCGGCACACGGGAAGGGACCCGGGACGTCAACATTTACACCGCTACCTTGGGCCTGGGCCAGACCAACTGGTCGGCCCCCCGGGCCATCGTCACGCGCGAATCCGCCCAACGCGAGTTGGGTCGCTATGTGAAAAAGGTGGGTAATGCACTTTTGTTCTCCGACGGCGGTGGACGGGTCAATCTGCTCTACATTTCCATCGCCTTCGGCGGTTGGTCCGGCAGTGCGCTGAATTTGAAAACTTCGACAGACAGCGGACAGACGTGGGGGCCAAGCCAGCGGCTGCAACTCAGCCCGTTCTTTAATATCAGTGAGCTGGTAAAAAACCAGCCCGCCGTGTTGAACGACGGAGGTTGGGTGGTTCCTATTTATCACGAATTGGCGGGCAAGTTCTCCGAGCTGCTCTGGCTCTCCACTGAAGCCGGGGCGCTGAGCTATCACAAGACGCGGGTAAACGGCGGCGTCACCGCCTTTCAGCCGGCACTGATTCCGCTCAGTGCCCGCCGCGCCCTGGTGCTTGCCCGGGATAACTCCAACGCGAGCCAGTTGTGGGCGAGCCAGAGCCAAGACACAGGCGATTCGTGGTCCACCCTCACTAGCGCTGGCTTGCCCAATCCATTCTCCGGCCTTGATGCCATCCGTTTGCGCGATGGCCGGGTGCTGATCGCGTTTAACGACACGCGGGACAACCGTAGCAACCTCCGCCTCGCGGTGTCGGCCGACGAAGGCGCCTCCTGGCAGCGGGCGAACCCGCTGCTCGAAGCGGAGAGCGGCCAGGAATTTTCCTACCCCTTTCTGCTTCAATCCAGCGACGGCTTGATCCATCTCGTTTACACCTGGAAACGCAAAGGTGTCCGCCATGTTGCGTTCAACGCCGCGTGGCTCGACACCCAACTCGGAGGGAAAGCGCCATGAGCAATCCCGCGCCCACTTGGCTGATGTCCTTCGTGCCCGTGATTCTGCTGACGTGGTTCTCGCTGGGATGGTTAATTCGTGGCCAGCGATTTTGTCCGCGCTGGCAATGTCAAGGTGCGTTGGCCTTGTTATCTGTGGGTGTGGCCTGCGTGCCGCTCGGCGGTTTGCCAGGGGGAGGATGGTTCGTGGCTTTTGTGCCGGGCCTGAGCCTCCCGACGCTGGCCCTCCTGATGGCGGGCATCAACCGCAATGCCGGGGGCGCGGACTGGCTGCCCGCCCCTCAACGAACAACCATTTTCATCTTCGCCATTCTCGCCGGCCTCGCGCTGTATCCGTCGGCCATGGGTTGGGGCCGTTTTGACGTTTACACGTTAGGCTGGAACTTCA
>JANYBF010000508.1 GCA_025360895.1 Verrucomicrobiota bacterium | reverse complement strand
GCTGGGATGCAGATACGAACGCTGCCACCATACGTAAAGCCCGCGCCGATACTGCTCCGGCCCCGTGCTGGCCTCGTAATTGCGCACCGGAAAATTCAAGTTCTCCCAGTAGCCCTCGGGCTGGTAAGGCTTCACACTCGGCCCACCAATGTTTCCCACCAGCAATCCGGAAACCGACAGCGCATTGTCGCGCACCAGTTCGGCCTCCAGCCGCCAGCGGCTTTGCACGGCCAATTCGCGATTGAATGGATCGCGTGCGCGCAGTTTTTTTGAGGGCGTGGAGGTCTGCTGATAGGTGTCGCTGTTGACGATCAGGCGAATCATGTGTTTCACGTCCCAACCGCTGTCCATGAATTCGCAGGCGAGCCAGTCGAGCAACGGTTGATTGGGCGGCAACTCGCCCTGCGCGCCCAGATCATCAACCACCTTCGAAAGACCAAGACCAAAGAATTGTTTCCAAAGCCGGTTGACGACCACCCGGGCGGTAAGCGGATTCTCCCGCGAGACCAGCCAGTTAGCCAGATCGAGGCGATTCAACGCGCGGTCTTCCGCGCCTGGCGAGGAGGCCACCAGGTAAGGTGGCAAAGCTGGCTTCATGATTTCACCGGTTTCAATCAGGAAATTCCCGCGTGGCAACAGGCGGACGGTGCGCAGTTCGCTGGTTGAAACGGAAACCAGGCAGCGCGGAATCGCGGCCTCAAACTCGCTTTTGGCTTTGTTCGCGGCGGCGAGTTGATTGCGCGGACCGGCGGTTTCGGGCGCGACGCTCTTGAAATGCTCAAAGAGCCTGGCCGTTTGCGCCGCGTCACGCTGATCGGCAGCGATCAGCAGCAGATCGCCAATTTCTTTCACCGGCGGAAAGCGCAACGCCCCCTGCAAAGCCTCCGCGTTGGTCGTGACGCCGATGCGGAAATGGCCCAGCAAATGACCGGCACGGTTCTGGGCGAGTTCAAGGCTTAGCGTCTCTCCCGGTTGCAGCGTGAGCGGGGCGGCCAAACCCAGCACGATTTGATGCGCCTGGCCGGCCTCGGGAAGGATCGCCCAGCCAAAGGTGTCGTCCCGGGCATTGCCATCAATGACTGAGGCCGCGCCATAAGCCGGGTGAAGATTTGCTTTAATGTCGCTGACCTGCTCGAAATCAGCCCGCGCCGAAGTGAAAGAGATCACGTTTGTCGTTTGATCGAGCCGCTGGATTTTCGCCGTCACTTCCGTCAGAACGAAATTGCCATTCTCTGCGCGGCCCGGTCCCTTGGCCGGCAACGAATCATGCGGCAACGCCTCCAGGCGCAAGCCCATTACCCCGTTCACGCCGTTGGTAAATGATACGGTGTAGGTATCGGTTTCCGCCTTCTTTTCGCTGGCGAGCACCAAGTTGTCTTTTTCAATTGTGAGCTTGCTGCCACCAGCTGTCTCCGCTCCAACCGGAGTCAACGCCGTCCAGCGCCGTTCCTGAATTGTGGCGTCGGTCTGAATCTTTTGCCACACGGCGAAGGGCTCAGTCCATTCTGAGTGCGGCGCATCATATTCCTTCTGGGCACGCGCGACTTCCGCTTCAAGCCGTGCCAGTTCGGCCGCCTGCTTGTCGTCCGGTACCAACATGCCCGGTTCCCGGGCGCCGATGATCGGCTCCTTGATGTCGGCAAAGAATGCGCCCAAAGCATAGAAATCCCGCTGCTTGATGGGATCGAATTTGTGATCGTGACACTGGGCGCAGCCGATCGTCTGGCCGAGCCACACGCTGCTCATGGCGCGAACCCGATCCGTTAACATGCGGGCTTCGTAATCCTTCGGCTGCGCACCGCCTTCCTCCGTCGTGAGCAGAAGCCGGTTGAAAGCCGAGGCCACTTTTTGTTCACGAGTACTCGCGGGCAGCAGGTCCCCGGCGAGTTGTTCGCGCGTGAACTGGTCGAAAGGTTTGTTTTTGTTAAACGCGTTGATGACGTAATCACGATAGGGCCAGATGTTGCGCGGCGTGTCGGAGTGATAGCCAATTGTGTCCGCAAAGCGCACCACGTCGAGCCAGCCGATAGCCATGCGCTCGCCAAACTGCGGCGAGGCCAGCAACTTTTCCACGAGCCGGGATTCCGCGGCGGGCGATTTGTCGTTCACGAAAGCCTCCACTTCCTCCGGCTTCGGCGGCAGGCCAATCAGGTCAAAGTACAACCGCCGCGCCAGCGTGCGCCGATCCGCTGGCAGCGACGGCTTGAGGCCCACCTCGTGCAGTCGCTGCTGAACCAGAGCATCAATGGCATTTTTGCCGGGCGGGGTGGCCGATTTTACCGGCGGCACGTAAGCCCAGTGCGCTTCATACTTGGCTCCGGCGGCAATCCAGTGCCGCAGCATTTCTTTTTGGGGCGGGGTGAGTTGTTTGTGCGAATCCAACGGCGGCATCACTTCATCCGCCGCCGTCGCTCGAATGCGCCGGATCAATTCACTCGCTTCCGGCTGGCCGGGCACGATCGCCTTTTTGGCAACCGCATCCTCCCGCACATCCAGCCGGAATTTGCCTTTGCGCTTGTTCTGGTCGGGACCGTGGCAAAAGAAACAATTGTCCGAGAGAATGGGACGGATATCACGATTGTAACTGATCGGCTCCGCCGCGTTCGCGGCCACCGACAGGACGAACACGAGAAAGCCAAACCAAGTCGCGAATTGAAGATTCGCTTTCATCCCGGCGACAGAGTTATTTTAGGTTCATCCATTTTTGGAAAACACTATCATCAAAGAGATGTTTTGCGAGTAATTGATAACCCTCAGTCAAGGGATGGCTGGCATCCGCATACAGCGCGCTGGGAAGCGGTTCGGGCGCAACATGGGGAATCTGATTGGTCGCCAGCCACGTCACAATTTCACCGTGGATCTTCCGGTAAGCGGGACGGTTTTCCTCCGCCATGATGTGTTCATTGAACGGTCCCAACACGACCAACACATCATTGCCGCGTTCACGCAGAATCTTGATCCCCCGTTGGAAGGCTTGCCACTGAAGGGATTGATCAAGCGAGACCCATTCAAACTGAGTCGTGCCGATGGCGTTCGTGGACCACGGTTTGTGGCGCAGACTCTGGGGGCCGCGTTGCGGATCGTCCGCCGGTTCCGCGGGAATGGTCAGGGAAATTTGGGCCAACGGATTGCGATAAACGTTCGGATAGCGCGGCGGATCACCCCCTTCCTCCGCCAACGTCCATTTCGGAATACTTTGCTGGCCAAAATAGGCGTTCTGCAAATGGCTCACCCACTCCAGGAACGGGACGTTGCGTTCGACAATCGCGTTGAGTCGGTCGCTGGCGTCCGCCCGGTAGCAGGGAATCCGAGGGGAGAACTGCGGCACGAGAGCGGCGTGATTGAACGACTCTTCCTTGTCGGTGCTCAGGTCCGCCTTGGGACTCGTCATCCAGAGGACGTTGCAATGCAGGATCACCTTCTGATGACGCAACGGTTGGCCATAGCAGCGGACCAATCCTTCCAGCGCGAGCGGGAAAAGGCCATTGACGCCCGCATTGATAAACCGGTTGTGGCTGCTGGTTTCTCGATTCAAAAAATGGGACAAAGTGCCATCCGCCAAAACGTATTCCCCCCAGACTACGGAATCGCCCAACATTACAATGTTCGTCGGAGTCACCCGCTGAAGACGTTGTTCGTAGAGCCAGTAGTCCTTGCTTAAAGCGTAGGGGATACGGTAATCCGGCCCGGTCTCGAAGTGCTCCAGTTTCTTCCACAGCGACGGGGTCAGGGTTACGACGAGGAGAATGATACCGAACGCCACGGCCCAGTGACGCGGGCGCAGCCGCACTTCATTCACAAACGGCAACTCCGGGATTTCAGTTGGTTTTACTTCGGCCATTTCAGAATTGGAAATAGATGAACGCGCCGCCGCCGGAGGCACAGAGACAAAGATACAAAACCATTAAAATCGCCACTCCCACTCGAACGGCGCCGTTTTGCAAGATCGTTCGGAAACGCGACTCATAGCAAAACTGATAAAGCCAGATCAGCGCCACGAGCAGCAACATGAGGGCGGGCATTTGCGGATTATGCCAGGCGGCGGTAAAGATGCGATTCACGATCAGCAATGCGTCGCTCAAGGAGTTGGCTCGGAAAAAAATCCATGCAAAGCAAACGAAGCTGAACACGCCCACTTGCTTTATCAACCGCGGGATTCGTTCACGGTAAAACTCCGATCGTTCCAACTCACGGGTGATCAAGATGCCGGCGGCATGGAGCGCCCCCCAGATCACGAACGTCCAATTCGCCCCATGCCAGATTCCGGAGATCAGAAACGTCAGGAAGAGGTTGCGATAGGTCTTGAGTGCGCCCCCCCGATTTCCGCCCAGTGGGATATAAACGTAATCCCGAAACCAGGAGGAGAGACCAATATGCCAGCGCGACCAGAAATCACCGAGCCCGGTGGCCAGATAGGGATTGTTGAAGTTGAGAATCAAATTGAACCCCATGAGTTTCGCCACACCTCGGGCCATGTCCGTATAACCGCTGAAGTCGAAGAAAATTTGCCAGGCAAAAGCAAACGTCGCCAGGATCAGCGCCGGGGCGTCGAACGCCTTCGGATTGTCATACACCCGTTCAACATAAAACGAGAGGTAGTTGGCCAGCGCCAGTTTCTTGAACAAGCCGACGAGAAAGAGCGACGCCCCATCGGTAAAATTCTGGAGGCGAACCGGGGGGAACTTATGGAACTGGGGCAGGAGGTGTTTGGCGCGCTCGATGGGGCCGGCCATCAGTTGGGGAAAGAAGCAGACAAAGGTCGCAAACCGCACGAAGTTGCGCTCCCGCGGCACGTTCCCGAGGTAGAAATCAATCGTGTAGCTCAACGATTGGAAGGTGAAAAATGAGATGCCGACCGGCAGCAAATACTCGAAACCGAACGGCATGAGCGTGGACGGATCGGATAACTTCACCGGAACGTGGAGCGACGAGAAAACGGTGTTCAGGTTCTCCATGACAAACCGGGCGTACTTGAAGAACAGCAGGAGGGCGAGATTGTTGACGACGCTGATGAGCAGCCAGATTCGCCGGCTGCCGTAGAGCGCCCCGAGCGCCATCAACAGCAAGATCAAACTCATTACGACCATCGTGGGCCGCAGTGTTGGCAGGCCGAAAAGTGCCATCGCCACGCAGCCCACGGTCGAGGTTGAAGAAATCGCAAACGCCACCTTGAGCACGCCCCACCGGGATTCTGAACAGCCGAAACTCATGAACTCAAAAATCCCTTTTCCCTTTCCGAGTTTGTGGTTTTCGGCTTCACCCCTGCCTTGCCCGTCGGTTTTTTGTCCCGTGCGCGGGCAATGGTCCATTAACGCGACCAGGCAGAAATCGAGCAAGGTGGAATAAACGACGAGCAGGAGATAATAGGGATTCCACCAGCCGTAGAAAAAATACGAGGCCGCGGTCAGCCAGGGCAGCCACAGCCGGGTCTTTCGCAAGGCGTAAAACCCCGGGAGCACAACCAGCATGAAGACGAGGAACGGCCAGGTATGAAAGAGCATGGCGCGTGGTCGGGTTAGTTTACCGGGAAAGTTGCCACGGCC
>JANYBF010000420.1 GCA_025360895.1 Verrucomicrobiota bacterium | reverse complement strand
AATGGGCCGTCGTTGCCGTTGGCCCATTCAAGGACGAGGCCAAGTATTCCGTGAAAGACGTGTTGCTCGATCGCGGCAAACCCACCGAACACCCCGCCCCACCCATCGAACCCGGCGAGCACGACGCCGACATCATCTGGGTCTATGACATGTACAATGAGTTGGGCGTGTTCCCGCACAACGCCTCAAACTGTTCCGTGCTCATCGAGGACGATATCCTTTACACTTGCACTTCCAACGGTCAGGACTGGACCCACTCCAACATCCCGGCGCCAAACGCGCCGAGCTTTATCGCGCTCGACAAGAAAACCGGCAAGGTCCTGGCCGAAGACGACGCGAAAATAGGCCCGCGCATCTTTCACGGCCAATGGGGTTCGCCCACGCTCGCGATTGTGGACGGGAAAAAGCAAATCATAATCGGCGGGGGCGACGGATGGTGCTATTCGTTCGACGCGAAACCCGAAAATCCCGGCGAGGATGGCAAGTTAAAGACCGTTTGGAAATTCGACGCCAACCCGCCCGAATACAAAAAAGACAAGGACGGCAAAACCATCAAATATCCGGCTGCCGAAGGTCCGAGTGAAATCAACGCCACGCCCGTCTTCTGGAAAAACCGCATCTATGTCGCCACCGGCCAGGACCCCGAACATGGTGAAGGCATCGGCATCCTGACCTGCATTGACGCCACCAAGTCCGGTGACGTGACCAAGTCCGCCAAAATCTGGGAGTATCGCGGCATTCACCGCAGCATCTCAACCGTATCGCTTGACCCGGAGACCGGCCTGATCTTTGTCGGTGACTTCTCCGGCTTTGTGCATTGCCTCGACGCTGAGACCGGCAAAGTCTATTGGACCCACGACATGAAAGCGCACATGTGGGGCTCGACTTTCGTGGCCGACGGCAAACTTTACGTGGGCGACGAAGACGGCGACTTCGTGGTGCTGGCCGCCAGCAAGGACAAGAAAATCATCAGCGAAACGAATGTGGGCGCGGCGATCTATGGCACCCCCATCGTCGCCAACGGCGCGATCTACCTGCAATCCAACACGCACCTTTTTTCCTTCGTGGATCCGACGAAGCAATCCGGTGTCAAAGACGAGCCGCAGAAGTTGGATATCCAGTTGAAGAAGTGAACGCGCATCGCCGATGGACAAGCCGACCCACAGACTTGTCGTTGAGAAAAGCGAACTCATAGTCTCACTTGACGCAACTTGCTGGCACGTTCTCGACCATCCGCACTTCTTTTCTCAAGGAGTGCTTTTGCGGAAAGCTTTTGGAATGAATTTCGCCGCTGGATTTTTTAGGAAACCCAATGACGGCGTACTCGCAAAAATGCCGGCTGCGAGATTTGAGATGCACTGCGCAAGCGTCTGGCCGCTTTTGAAGCGCGATCAGGACCTTTTGTCCTACTCGTATACTTGTGAATACGTCAGTTCAACCGGCAAAAAACAGGATGCAGAACGCACAGGCTTTACTGTGCGTGGGCTTCGGCCTGGCTTGAACCGAAAGCCGAAGGGCTATTACACCTTAAAGCTGATGGAGATTACTCCAGAGGGAAAAGGCCGTGTTGTTCAAATTATCGATCTTCGTACCTGTGGCCACATCCATACCGACGACGGAGGGTTTCTCAAACTAAAACGCCGGGCGATGAAGGTGGCCTGGTATCATGAGATGCCTCGCATACTGAAATTCTGCGAGCAGAACAAAACCGGAAATATCGAGGTGCGTCTTCTTGAAGATTAGGAATTCCCTGTACAATCTGACTCCACTGGCGTGCGACACGCCATACGGTTTGTAGATCCCGGAGCGCGGCTGTGTGCAAAGCACCAGCCGCAGCACGTCCAGCATTTCCAACCCGCTGCGGTTGGGTCTGCGACCACAGCCGCGCTCCACCAAGTCGCCACGCTCTCTTTGCCCCCTATTTGTTTGACGCGCTCGGCGACGCCTCACTACCGTCGGGATAATGAAGCAAATCCTTGCCAGCCTCATGGCCGTTGCCTGGCTGGTTTCCCCCCGCCCCGGCTTAAGTGCAACCAATTCGGAAACACCGTCGTTGCGACACGCGGCGGGAAAGCTCTTCGAGGTCGGCGTCGGCATCAGCGATCACATTCCGCAGCGCACTAACGATTGGCCCCTGTTCACGGCGCAGTTCAGCACGGTGACGCCGGAGAATTGCATGAAACCGGCTGCCATCCAGCCAACGGAAGGCGCATTCGATTTTGCCACGGCGGATGCGTTCGTTGATTTCGCCACGCGCCAGCAACTCAAGCTCGTGGGCCACTGTCTGGTCTGGGCCAAGGACGACCGGACGCCACCGTGGTTCTATCGCGATGGCCAACAACCCGCCAGCCGCGAACTCCTGCTGGCGCGCATGCGGCAGCACATCGAGACCGTCGCCGGGCGCTGGCGGGGTCGCATCGCCACTTGGGACGTCGTCAACGAAGCGCTGGATGACGGCACGAATTATCTGCGGCCTTCCGGTTGGGAGCGGGCGTGCGGGGAGGAGTTCATTGCGAAGGCGTTCGAGTATGCGCACGCCGCCGACCCCGCGGCGCTGCTGGTTTACAACGATTACAATTCCGAGTTGCCGGCCAAGCGCGCGAAAATGATCCGGCTGGTCAGTTCACTGCGTGCGAAAAATGTCCCCCTCCACGCCATCGGCCTGCAAGGCCACTACGAGTTGGATCAAATTCCGTTGGCGGACCTCGAAGCGACGCTCGTGGCCATGAGGGAATTGGGCATGAAAGTGGTCGTGTCGGAACTGGATATCGACGTCATTCCCCGCTCGAAGTGGTGGGCGGATGGCGGCAAATATCGCGGCGAGCTCGCGCAACTCAATCCCTACCGCGACGGCTGCCCACCGGAAATCCTCCAGCGTCAGGCGGAGCAATACGCGCAGTTGTTCCAGCTCTTCCGCAAATACGCCGACGTTATCGCGCGGGTTTCCTTCTGGAATCTTCATGACGGTCAGAGCTGGCTCAATGATTTCCCGTGGACGCGAGTGAATTATCCACTGCTGTTCGATCGCACAGGCCAGCCCAAACCGGCATTTGAGGCGGTGATCAATGCCCTTACATCCCCACTGAAATGAACCGGCTTGAATCACTTGAGTTTGGCAGCGCCGCCCCAAGTTTGGACGAGAAGCTCGGTTGGATGCGACAGTTTGGTGCGGCCTCCGCCACGGAACCAGCTGAAGGCAGGAAGCGACTCAGCGAGATGCCGCCCACACCGTGGTTTCAACCTCCGGCATCAGCCAGAGTCACCGATGGCTTTACGCTCATTGAATTGCTGGTGGTCATTGCCATCATCGCGATCCTTGCGGCCATGCTGCTACCCGCGCTGAGCAAGGCAAAGCAAAAGGCGCAACTGGTCAACTGCCTCTCCAACTTGAAGCAATTGGGATTCACCACGGTCATGTACACCGGCGATAACCGGGAACAATTCCCCTATTCCGGCAAACTCTGGCCACAGATGCCGTTCGTGGACCTCCTGAAATTGCTTGACCCGTACATCAGTACGAACAACCGCGCCTTCTTCCGTTGCCCCGCCGACCGGGGACGCGGATTCAACATCGAATGGGTCGCTCGTAACAGCGGCAACGGCATTACGACGAACCAATTGCTCTTCCCGTCTTCCTACTATTACTACCTGCAGTTCTACAATGATGACGGTGGCAGCCCGCTCAAGGTGCGGCGGGTACAGGAGGTCCGCTTTCCGACGAAGAAGGCGATTTCACCTTGTTTCGCCAGCACGCCCAACACGGCGTACGACGTAACCTTGGATTCACCGACGGGCGGACATGGCCCCAAAGGCATGGCGCTGCTGTTCGTGGACGGTCATTCCCAGTTTGCCCGTTACCCGGATTTGAACAACACGTTCGGGAGTGGCAGCCAGAAAATCTACAACCTGGACTGGACGGCCGGTGGATTGTCCGGTGCCGACCTAGCGAAATAACGGGTGACACTCGCAGCGATTCGGCAGAGGCCCGGGCGCTCACGACAACCATTCCGCCAGCATAACTAACGCGGTAGCCGGCGGACATGGCTCGGCTTTTGAACTTTTCCGGTGTCGGCTGCTTGCACTGCGGCAAAGCAAAGCGCCAGGTTTTGGAGATTTTCCCGGGCGCAGTTGGAAGGTTCACGGTTTTCCTCAATCGCGCACAACAACTCACCCATCGTTCCACGAAACCCGTCGTTGAACCATTGTCCTTGAAGGTCAGGGCGGGCGAAACCGCGTTGAGTAAACAGCGTTACCTCATGCGCGGCGCAGATCGGTCCGCGCGCCCGGAGCGTGCCGTGCGAGCCGGTGATGCAAAGTGACTCCTCGGCCCCGAATCGCGAGTGGGCATCGAAGTTCAGGGTCGCGGTGCCGCCCGCGAATGCAACCGTGGCGCTGCCGATCATCGGCGGCTGGAGTTGTTGTCCCGGAGCGAAGGCGTTGGCGGCAAAAACCGATTGCGCCGGGCGGTCCTGGAAAAACAGTGCCGCCATGTCGAACCAGTGAATGGCAAAATCGTACAGCACCACATGGTGGATTGACTCGAAGTGCGTGCCGCGAATCCAAGTGTGATCCCAATTCAGGTTGATCGCAACCGTCTGAACATCCCCAATCAGCCCGCACTGGATGGCTTGCGTGAGATACCGGACATACGGTGCCCAGCGACCGTTTTGGTTCACCGCCAGTTTGCGTCCTCGTTTGTTCGCCAAAGCGACGAGACGTTCACCGACTTCAAGATCGAGGACGAACGGTTTCTGACTGAGGACGTGCTTGCCCGCCTTGAGCGCGGCTTCGATTACAGCCACGCGTGGTTCGGGATGCAAAGCGATGTCCACCACATCCACGTCGTGGCGTGCGAGCAGCTTCCGATAATCGGTGTAAACCTCAGCCCGGGGATAAAACTCCTGCTGCCTTTGGCGAGCAGCGGCTTCGATCCGGTCACAGAGCGCCACGACTTCCCATCCGGCCGTACGATAGGCGTCCAAGTGGGCTTTGGTGATTCCACCACACCCGACGAGCCCAATCTTGGGGCGGTAACGTTTCGGTGAGGGTGGCCGATAATCCAGCTTGGGCGCCGGAAACTCCCGGACACCCTTTTTGGCGGCGAGCGCGTAGTTGCGTTTAGTTGGTTTTGGCATCGCGGTACGCGAGGGCTTGGAATTTCAATCAATCAACTTCACCGTGTTTTTCTGCTTCGCGCTCAACACGGCGGAATCAATCATCTGTTGTCCGGTGCGTGAAATCTTCGGTGAGAGCGGGCCTTCGGGCGGCCCGTCCCGGCGCAGGCAGTCCACAAAATACTGGATCGGATTCTGGAAGGGCGGTTTCAATTTATCCGCCGGCACGTCTTCGCCTCGCGGGTTTTTGCGTGTCTGCAACCGCACGGCGGGCTCGTAATCGTAGCTGCTGATCGTACCATCCGTGCCTTTAAGAACGAAACCACACCTGGGCTGGGTTTGGTGCGTCCACGGGTCGGTGAAAGTTCCCCACCGCGTTTCAAACTTGGAAAGGCCGCAGGCATAACGCGCAATCGTGATGCTGTGCTCGTCCACTTCCAAAGCGTTGGACAGATCGGTGACGGCGGTGATTTCAATGGGCTTGCGGCCTTGGTGATACCAGGTGCTGAAAGTGGTGCCGTAACCCAGATAATCCAACAACGACCCGCCGCCCTGGGCCGCTTTGTAAAACCAGCTCTTGCGCTTCATCGCCGAAGTGGGCGTGATTTCAATCTTGTCGGCGGAGTGCCAGAGCGGGCCGCGATTGCCGCCGTAGTAATGCACCTCCTGCAAGTCGCCGATGCGGCCCTCGGTGAGCAACCGGTAAGCGGTGCAATGGTTCGGCACCCAGCGCAGCGGCCAGTTGATCGCCAGCATCACTTTGTTTTTCCGGGCGGCCGTAATCATCCGATCCGCCTCGGCGACCGTGGCGGCGAACGGCTTCTCCACGAGCACATGGACACGATAGGGCGCAACCCGTTCGACGTACTCGGCATGTCGCGCGGTGGCCGGGCAGAGGATGGCGAAGTCGGGCTTGGTTTTTTCGAGGCAGGCCTCAACGTCGGTAAATACATTGGCTTCCGGAATGTTGAAATTGCTGATGACATCCCGCATCCGCGCCGGTTCGTCGTCGCACACGCCCACGATCTCGACCTGCGGATGGTTGGCCGCCATGCGGAGCAGGTCGCCCATGTGAAAGTGGTCAAAGTTGATTCCAGCAACGCGGATTTTCATAAGCTCATTTTGGATGTGGAATGGACGAGAGGTTTTTGACCGGAATTTCACCGCAAACGCTTTGGAGTAATGTCACAAATCCACTCCTTCGCCATTTTGCAGCGTGCGAAACGGCTGGCCGAGGCGCTGACACGCGGCCTCGAATGCGTCGGGCGACTCCGTGTTGAAAGCAAACAAGTCGAAGTGATGTGGCACGGCGAGCCGCGCACCAATGGCGTGCGCCAGTTCGGCGGCCTCGCGACCATCAAGATTGCCGAAGACCTTGCGCTCCGGCTTATTGCCATTGATGGGTACCAGTGCGATATCCACGCGGAATGGCCGGAGGGCCGGTATCAATCCGTTGTGCATCAAAGTGTCGCCACTGTGATAAATCGTTTTACCGCCCACCCGCACCACGTAACCAAGGAATCGGCAACAGCCTTGTTCGTCGCGTTCGACCGTATTGTGCGCCGCCGGGATACCGTGAAATTCCATGCCCGCCACGGTCACGCATTCGCCCGCGTCCACTTCAACGATGGCGGACTCAATCTTTCCGAGCCGGTTCAGGACGAAAACACGATTGGCGCGCGGGATGACCATTTTGGCCTTCGGGTTCGCGGCCAGCAGTGGCAGCAACGTATCCGCATCAAGATGATCGGTGTGGTTATGCGAACTCGTGATGACATCAATGCCCGTGAGCCGTTCCGGGGCAATGACCCGCTCGGTGATACGCGTATGCGGTTTGTCCGTGGTGGCGTATTTCTTGGTCAACGAGTCCGAAAGATAGGGATCAAACAGAACCGTGCCGGCAGGTGTGTGAAGCAGAAATCCGCTCTGGCCCAACCACCACAAGCGCACACGCCCTTCGGCCCGAGCACGGGCAATGTCCGCGAGCAACGCGTCGTCTTTCTGGAAAGCGGGTTTCACCTAATGGCCCAACTCCTGACGCACGAGTTCCGAAAGGTGCAACTCCGCGCGCACATGTTCCACCCCTTCGACCATGTTCGCCAGCTTTTGGCGCGCGGCCCAGCGGGCGGTTTGGCTCAAGCCGCAGTCGGGAGCAAGCACAAGCCGGTCGGCGGGCGCGTGCTTCAGGCATTGGCGCACACGATCCGCAATGTCAGTTGGTGTTTCGATGTAGTAACTCTTCACATCCACGATCCCCACCGCGACATCCATCCGGCGCGCGATCGGTGCGATGAGTTCCAACTCGGCAAATTCGCGACTCGCCATCTCGACGTGCATTTCATCGCACTTGAAATCGAGGAACGCCGGAAACATCGGCGCAAGATGGCGCGGCCCGACCGCGCGGGCCTTGTAGTTGCCGAAGCAAAGATGCGTGCAGACCCGCGTCCGCCCGGCAACGGTTTCGACCGTGCGGTTGAACACGTCCACAAACCGGCGCGGGTTTTCCTTGTGGGCGTAGCAACTCATGCTCGGTTCGTCCACGCTGATTTCCGTGCAACCCGCCGCGACCAGATTCTCCAGTTCCTTCCGCACGATCGGCAACAACGCTTCCGTCAATGCCCAACGGTCGGGATACTGCGGATTCGGCACGAGCCGTCCGCTCAATGTGTACGGACCCGGAACGCTGGCCTTGAGGGTGACGCTGGCCGGATGTTTCGCCGCCTTGAAAAGTTTTTGCAATCGCTGGAACTCTTCCACCACGCCCAACCCGCGCGGCGCGCGCAACTCGCCGGTGACCGGATGCCGCCCCCGCTGATCATGGGCGGGCGGACCAAACCGGCGCGGCGACACGGATTCTAGCGCGATCCCCTCGATGTAGCCGTAGAAGGAGAGATTGAAATCGAGCCGCGTCTGTTCGCCATCAGTGACGACGTCGAGGCCGGCGGCGAGTTGATCGTGCAATGCCGTGATGACAGCGTCGTCTTGTGCCTCGGCAATGTCCGCCGATCCGAACTGGGCGAGGTGTTGCGAAGTAAATTCCAGCCAACCCGGAAATGGGTAGCTGCCAACGACGGAAGTGCGGAGGGGATTTGTTTTCATGATGAGCTTTGGAGCGTGGTTAAGTGCCGGACTCAGCGTAAAGCCGTGCGAGCCGGTGGGCATGTTCATCGTAGGCCGCTTCAAAAATTTCCGTTGCCCGCTTCGCGCCGACCACCGCTGAGCCGCTGAGTACTTTCGGCGGCTGACCGGCCGCCGTGAGCCGCACGGCCACTTCGGCTTTGAGCGCGTTGATGAGCAAACAGCCGCCAATGGTTGATCCGGGCGCAACCGGGGTATCGAGGCCGGGGATTTTCACCATCGCATCGCCGACCGGGGCGCCGGTATCCAGTACGAGATCGGCGAAATCCTGCAGCCGCTTGCCCTCAGGATGTTTCGACGGACTGGCTTCCGAGTGCAGTCGGCTGATGATGGCGACGACTTTCAGCCCGCGGGCCTTGAACCCGGCCGCCATTTCGATAGGCACGAGGTTGCAGCCACTGGAGGAAATCACGAGCGCCGAATCCGTCGGGCGCAAGGCGAAGTTGCGCAGGATGCGCTCGGCGAGACCCGAGACATTTTCGAGAAACATCGCCTGCCGCTGTCCGTTCGCGCCCACAACCAGATTGTGAAAACTCAGCGACAACTCGACGATCGGATTGAAGCCGGGGAACGAGCCGTAGCGCGGCCACATCTCCTCCACCATGATGCGGCTGTGCCCCGAGCCGAAGACCTGCACCATGCGGCCGGCGAGAATGGTCTGGGCGAACCAATCGGCGGCTTGCTGGATTTGCGGAAGCTGGGCTTCGACGTTGTCCACAAGGCCA
>JANYBF010000158.1 GCA_025360895.1 Verrucomicrobiota bacterium | reverse complement strand
CGCCACGCGTTGAACGTATTCCTCGTCGCCGAGCGTTCGCGGGATGGCTTGGCACTGGTTTTCGGCCCCGGTCTCCCGCCACAGATTCGGAAAATCCCGGCATTGCTGCGGTTTCACAGATTGGACGGAGCAATCATTGTCCACGAGAAAAACGCAGGCGCCGCTGGGTTTTTCCTGCAAGGCCAGCCCCCGGCGATCCTCCGTCAAGCGCGTGAAGCGCTGGATGAATTGATGTTCGCCCAGTTCCAAAAACTCTGCGAGCCGCGCAATCTCGGCATCCGTCAAGCGCACCTGGCCCGGCCAGCGACAGCAGGCCGTGCAACGTTGACACTCGTGAAAGATCGGCATGGGCGGACAATAACGAGAACGGCGGCCCTTGCCAAGGAACGGCCACTGTCATTCCTTTCCGATGTCCACCCTCGACTCTGGCCTCTCGTCCTGCCGTGAGTCAACACGCTTCGGGTGTATCTCGATGCTGCCCTTGAAAATAGCGGGCTGGGCGTTGGGAGTTTCGCGTTTACGCGGCCCGGGGTGGCAATCCGCCGGCACGGCCTGAAGGCGGAACTCCAAACGGGAGGGCAACCCGATGCGGACGCTTTTACGGACGCGCCGCCAGCGGTGGCGTTATTCCTTTTCGACCATGACCAAACCGGCCTTGGCATCGTAAACGATTTTCTTCCCGGCCGGGGCGGGCGGAATCTTCGGGATAAGTTTTTTCTCCACCAATTCCTCCAAGTCTTTGGGAAAACGGCCTTCCTGCACGTAAAACAACTCGATGGCCTTGTTAAGGGCGGCGGTGTCCACGACCTTGACGGCGGTTTTCTGGGCCTTGGTGATGGACTGCAAGTACCCCGCCGGGGCCGGGGCGGAATCGGGGGCGGAATCGGATTTGGCAGGTGCCGCGGGCTTCTCCCCGCAACCAGCGAGCAGTCCGCCGAGCAGAGACACGAGGGCAAGGATTGGTTTCATGGCGGCATGATATTTCCAGCGGACAAAAATCCAAGGAGAACTTGCGGACGGGCACACCAAAGCCGTGCCCTAAAAAGACAAACCGGGCCGAAGCCCGGTTTGTTTGATTACAACTTTTCAGAGTGCGAATTACTTCGCTGCCGGGGCATTGGTGGAAGGCACCGCTGGCACCGTCGGCGCCGCTTCTTCCTGCTTGCAGCCGGTCAACAGCACCAGGCCGACGACGGCCAACATTGCGACAAACGATAACAATTTCTTCATAGGTGCGTTAGCCTTAGTAAAATTGGCCCGGGGGCCAAGGCTTTTTTTGAGCTTGGGAACGCGAATGAGCGCAGCCTTGCTCAAGCATTCCGGCGAGATCATCGGGGGAGCGAAAGGGTGGGCCGCCGGCAGCCGGCGGCCCAAGGTGATCTAGGAATTTTCCGCCAACGGTTGCCCGGCGCATTCCGGGCCAGACTGGGAAAGCAATTCACGCCGGCCCGGGGCCGGACGCCGCGAGCCGGGCGCGGATGATCTGCATGACGACCTTGGCTGTAAGTTCCATGGGGAAAATCGGCTTGGGAATGAGGTCGTTTCCGCCGGCGACAATACTCTTCGCGCGGCTCTCGAAATCACCGTGCGCCGTGGCGTAGATGATGGGCGTGTGCTCGTAGCCGGGCAGGCAACGGATTCTGCGACATAGGTCGTAGCCGTTTAGTTGCGGCATTTCGATGTCGAGCAGGAACAGATCAAAGCGGATCTGCGCCAACAGATCGAGCGCCGCCAAAGGACTTTCCGTGGTGCGACCGGTAAGGTGCGCCCGCTGCACGGCGGCCAGGGCAATGTGATTGGCCACCGGATCGTCATCCACAATCAGGACTTCACCCGTGAGGGAATCGGTCCGTCGCCCGGTACGGGCGTCCTCCATGAGCAATGCCAGATATTCCAGGGCCGAGACCACCGTGCGGGCGATGGACGAGTTGACAAATTGGGGTTTTTCGACCAATTCGAACAGTAATGCTTCCAACACGCCGCCGAGCAACGCAAGGTAATGACAGCCCGCAAACCCGGCGGCGGCGGTGAGGTAATGCGTCTGGCTGTAGAGTTCGCCGAGATTACCTGAGCGCGCCGCCGACTCGGGGCCGGATTGGAACTCCCGGCGAAGTTCGCGCAATTCACTGATCCGACTCCCGGCGTTCTTAAAAAAATGCTCACGGGCTTGGTTGTCCACGGCGGCCGGAAGCAAGGGCGCTACCGGCGCCGGCGACTTTGCCTCCGCGTGGGGCGTGATTCCGAGAATTTCGCGGGCAATGGCCAGCATTTTTTCCGGCGTGCAATCGGCCTTGACGATGGCGCGCGCCACTCCCAAGGCGCTGACCAAGCGGGCCTGTTCACTCATGAAGGCATTGGTCAGGATGACGACCGGCAGCTTGGCGAGCTTGGGATGGGAACGGATAAAGCGCAGCACGCTATCACCGGCAAGCCGCGGCATCATCAGATCCAGCAGCACCAAGTCAGGCGTAAAGGTGCCGAGCAGTTGGATGGCCTGTAAGCCATCCTCCGCCAGCAAAACCTCGAAGCCGCCCGATTCCAGCTTGCGGTGATAAAGCGCCCGCACCACCGCATCGTCATCCACCAGGAAGATTTTTTTCATGGCGATTGGCCAAGGTTATTTGGCGAGCGGGGTCCCGGGCAGAAACACGTTGAACGTGGTGCCCGCACCGGGTTGGGTGATGACTTGCAACGCTCCGCCGCCTTCCTGGACCAGGCGTTGAACGATGTTCAAGCCCAGGCCCGTACCTTGGCGGGCGTCCTTGGTGGTGAAGTAGGCTTGGAAAATTTTCGGGAGGACTTCCAATGGGATGCCCGCCCCGTTGTCGCGAACCCTCAACTGCACGAGCGGCGCGGTATTCTGAAAATTCTCGATGTTGAGCAACCGCGTCCCCGGCCCGTCCTTGAACTGCGTCAGGTCAAGCGGCGCGGGCAACACTTCACCCGTGATGTCCACCCGATGCGCCTGAGTCGAGGCCTGAAAGGCGTTGACGGCGAGGTTCAACAACATCTGGATCAGATCGGTCCCATTCATTTTTACGCCGATGTCCACGGCTAGCGGTTGAATCTCAAACTGGTTGTTCTGCAAACTCGGATGCATCCGCAGCAGATGGCCAAGGTCAACCAACAACTGGTTCACGCCCACTCGCACCACCTCCACCGGCTGTTTGCGCAGGAAGCCCAGATAGCGGCGCGAAATCTCAATGCAATTCGTCACCTGCCGCGTCATCGTACGCAACCGGTCTTTGACGAAATCCACGTCCTCCTCGCCCAGCGTGGTCGCCTTGCCGATCCGCTGATTCAGGAGCTGAAGAAAGCCGGAGATGACCGTGAGCGGGCCGTTGATGTCGTGAATGATGCTGGCGTAGATGTCACCGCGCGTCCGCACCATCTCGCCTTCAACTTTTTGATCCTGCAATTCTTTGAGCAGGGCTTGCAGTTTTTCCGTGTTGGTGAAGATCTCCGTATCGAACGACCGCCGCTGCATGGCGTTGGCCACCGCAGCCCGCATGTCGGCTACATCGAAGGGTTTGTTAAGGTAATCGCACGCCCGCAAGCGGAGGGCCTTCCGGATGGTTTCCGTGGTCTCGAACGCCGTCATCATTACTGCCTCGATCGAGGAATCAATGTATTTGATGCGCTCCAACACATCCACGCCCGACATACCCGCCATCCGAATATCCAGAACGGCCACATCCACTTTGTTCTTCTGCACGAGTTCAATGGCGGTCGGGCCGTCCGCCGCCATCAGGAGTTCATAATCATCCTTGAAGATTGCGCGCAGCGACGCGCGCGCGCCGTCTTCGTCATCCACGATGAGCAACGTGCGACGTCGGTTGTGCGGTGGAGGAAAGCTGGTGATGGCTTGGTCAGGCATAGGTGTCTCTCGCGGGAACCAGCCTCAAATATTTGAGAGCGATGCCGCGAATGAATCCGCTATAAATCCTATCTTGGAAAGCGGGGTGAACAAGCGAAAACCAAGGAGCGTTCTGGCCCAGCGGGTTGCAACCGATGATTGAATGTTCAACCTTCAACTCTTCGATCAATGCCCGCAGCCTCCGAAGCCGTGACGACTTCCCCCTGGTCAGCCAGCGGCGTTCGGTCTCACGCGTGGCCACCCAACTGCAAGCGGGCATCGCCTTCGAGCATCGTCTTCAAGTTGTCCCAATGCGCCGTATTCATGTCGTTGAACGCGTTGAGATACACGACCACGACCTCGGGTGGATGCTTGGCGAGCAACGTGTCCACGGCGGCTTTCAACTTCGCGTCGTCCACGGCGCCGGGCAAATCTTCCACGACGCCCTTTTCGTTCGGGATGCCAAGCGCGTCAAGAAAGTCCACCAACATGGCGGTGTGTTTTTTAACGAGCCAGATACGGAGCAGCGTACTGGCGGCGACATCCATGCTCGGTTTGGCGAGGGTGGCAGCCAGGGCCGCGTGCCGTTGATCGCGGGCCTGGCGTTCCAGGAAAACCCGCCGGACGCGGCGGACGTCCGCGACCGCTTGCAACACGGCGCGGTAGGTGGGCTTTTCTTCGTCATGGGTGAACGTGAAAATTTCATTCGCCAACGCGGGCGACATGAAGCCGAGCAATTCGTGAGACTTGAGCATGGAATGGTTCGTTGGTGAATCTAAACCCCGAGCCGTTGAACAATTTCAACCGATCGTGGCGCGGCAAGTTTGGGTTGGACGGCCATGCGAGCGCAAGTTTCTTGTTCAGGAAGCAGCCGTTCTCATTTTGACCTAGGATTGGGAGAGGGACGCGGGGTGATTTGATCGGGAGGGTGGGGACGCTTGCAGTCACAGGTTGTTCACCTGGTTGTCACACGTTTGCAACTTGTACTTTTGAACCCGCACGGGCATT
>JANYBF010000335.1 GCA_025360895.1 Verrucomicrobiota bacterium | reverse complement strand
TGCCCAGACCGAGGAAGCGGAGCTGGCCGCGTTTATAGCTGCCGAGCGCCTGCATTGCGGCGTCATTGATGATCTGGACCGGGCGCTTGGCTGTGCCTTGAAAATCGAATGGTGGCCAACCCTTCGCAAGATTGTGCGGCTCGGTGACGGGATGGTTGCGCAGCACTGAGCCGGGATAATCGACTGAGATCGCCTCAAACTTCCAATCCGTCATAAGTTTCCTGACTCCGGCGACCATCATTTTAGGAGCCATCTCGGGCTCGAACGGGAACTTGCGTGCTTCCTTCTGTCCGGTAGCGAGGAGTTTGAAGTTGGTGCCCACGATATCAATTGTCAGCACATTTATGATTCAGTTTCCTGGTTTTTAAGCCGTTTTCTTGAGCGCGTCCACATTGATTCCAGTCTTGGCGAACCGTGCCAGCAAGGTTTCGCAATTCCCCTCCATCGGCCGCCAGGCTGCTGCCGAGTTCACCGTGATCGGCCAGTCCACAAGCCGCCGCACCAGACGGTGATCGCGGCGTCGGTGGTAAAGATCAGGAACAACAACAAACTTAACTGGTCATCACCATGCACAGATTCGCTCAGGAGCGGCATGTGCCGCAGGGCAGCAACCGCACAGTAAATGCTAGTGTCCCAACTCATGTGCAAGCAAGTCTAACCAGCGGTTTCTTTAATTACCAACACTAGCGGTGCAACCTATAGTCCGCGTTACGCTCTCCGAGCACTGATTGAATTCCTTGCGAGTGATTTGGTCCACTTGCCCTCGCCATTAACGCGTCCAGGCTCGCGCGGTGCAGCGGCGCTGGAATTATTGGTACGGTGGTCTGCGCATTCCGATAGGTCATGCCCGCGTGGCCAGTTTGGGATCACCTGCCATCAGGGCCATGGGCGCGAAGCCGCACTGGATTTGGCGCAAGGCTTTTTCGCCGGCTTTCTGGAAAAACAACATGTCCGACGGACCAATCCGGAACGGGGCCGGTTTCGCGCCTTCGTGCGCCGCGCGCTCAAGCATCCATCGGTTGCGGCGCCGGTATGCCGAACTATTGCACGAAGCCGTTGGGCGGACCGCGGTCAATCCGGCCGAGATTGATGGTGAAGTATGCCATTTGATTCCGGTGATCAATAGATAGCCGCGCCGGTGCCCGCCACGACTTGGTTCGGTCACTGAATCATTGGAGACCTGCTTGGATTCCCTGCCGGTTAATGCAACCTTGGGACATGCCAACGAAATTACGATGCCAGAAATGCGGGGGCCGGCTGGCGACCCTCGGTGGCCAGACCCTTTGTCCGCTCTGCCTGATGCAAGAGGCCGTTCGACTGGGTGACGAACAGACTCCCCAGCTTGCCCCTCACTTAGGTTATCGAACGCGGCCCCCCGTTGCGCCCGAACGCTCGGGCGACCGGATTGACCGTTATCAACTGCTCCGACTGATCGGCACCGGGGGCATGGGCATTGTGTACCTGGCCGAGCAGGCGGGTCCGGTTAGTCGGCGTGTTGCGCTCAAGGTCATCAAGCCGTGCATGGACACCCAAGCGGTGATCGCCCGCTTCGAGACGGAACGGCAGATCTTGGCGTTGCTGGATCATCCCCACATTGCGCGCGTGCTGGATGCGGGTGTTACCGAGGCCGGTCGCCCTTATTTCGTCATGGAACTGGTCCAGGGGATCAAGATCACGGAGTATTGCGTTCAGAACCACCTGCCGCTCCGCGAACAACTTGATCTGTTCGTCAAGGTTTGCAAGGCGATCCAACACGCGCACCAAAAAGGGATTATCCACCGCGACCTTAAACCGTCGAACATCCTGGTCGAGTTCCAGGAAGGCGGGCCCGTTCCCAAGGTGATTGACTTTGGCATCGCCAAAGCCATCCGTGAACGACCTTCCCCCGACAGCACAGCCTTGACGGCGCTCGCGCAATTCCTCGGCACCCCGGCCTATATGAGTCCGGAACAGACGGCGGCGAACGGTCTGGACGTTGACACGCGGAGCGATGTTTACAGCCTGGGGGTATTGCTCTACGAATTGTTGACGGGTCAGACGCCGTTTGATCCGGACGAGCTCCGTTCCGCCGGGATTGAAGCCATGTGTCGGATCATCCGCGAACAGGAACCGGTCCGGCCCTCGATTCGCCTGGCGCAGGAATTTGCCGACGTGTCAAACCGCAGCCGCTTGCAATCCGAAGTTAATGGCGTGGCCGCTGATCGGCGAATGCGGCTCAAGGAACTCACGACCCAAGTTCGGGGCGATCTTGATTGGATCGTCATGAAGGCATTGGAGAAGGATCGGAGCCGCCGCTACGATACCGCCAGCAGTTTGGCCTTGGACATCCAGCGCTACCTCGGCAACGAACCCGTTCTGGCCCGCCCGCCGAGCCCAACCTACCGGTTCCAAAAACTGGTTCGCCGGAACCGACTCGTTGTCGCCGCCGTCAGCGCGGTGATAGTGGCATTGATTGCTGGCCTGACTTCTTCCACCTGGCTCTATCTCCAGGAAAGGGCCGACCTGCACCGGGCCCTGGCGGCCGAACAAAAGGCCACGACCGTAGCCGAGTTTCTCAAAACCGTGCTCCAGAGTCTGGACCCGGAACTGGCCAGCGGCCAGCACACGCCCATGCTCCAGGAGATTTTAGATAAAACCGCCCGGCGCGTCACTACCGACCTCGCTTCCCAGCCCATCATCCAGGCGGAGTTATGCAGTCTCCTGGGCAATACGTACTACCAGCTAAATAACGCGGCTGCCTATGCGCAGGCGGAGGCGATGCATCGGACCGCCTTGCGCTTGCGAAAGGCGGCTTTTGGCGAACCGCACCGTTTGGTGGCGGCTTCGCTCTGCGATTTGGGGAATGCGATTACCATGGAAGATCGCCAGCCCGAAGGTCAAATCCTACTGCGCCAGGCGCTGGCGATGCGGCAAACCCTGTTCGGAAAGGAGCATCCCGAGGTCGCCAAATCGCTTACCAGTCTGGCCGACAACCTGACGGACTTGGAGCAATTTACCGAAGCCGAGACGTTACAAACCGCGGCGTTGACCATACAGCGAAAACTCTTGAAAGCCGATGATCCCGATATTTTCGCTTCGCTGTACAATTTCGCGCGCATTCTTCAGGCGCGAGGCCGGCTGGTCAAAGCGGAGGAAATTTGTCGTGAGCTGTTGGCCCTCTCGCCAGGCAAAGCGAGTCTGGTTTTGACCGGGATATTATTCAAAATGAGCGACGTGCTCCGCGACCAAG
>JANYBF010000313.1 GCA_025360895.1 Verrucomicrobiota bacterium | reverse complement strand
TGTGCTTTTGTTTATGTCAGTTGCATTGCCTTCACTTGATCGCAACGCCCGGCGGCGTACGCCTCGAACACCATCTTGATTTTGTCACGCACACGGCGGAACACCGCCAACTTCTCCTCCTCTTTGCCGGTGGCGTGGGCTGGGTCGTCAAAGCCCCAATGATGCCGGTTTACCTGGCCAGGGAACATCGGACACGCCTGATCCGCATTCCCGCAGACGGTGATGACGGTTTCCACCGGTGACTGTAAAAAGTCGTTCATGGGCTTGGAGTGATGCGCAGAAATATCAATGCCGATCTCCTGCATCACCTGGATGGCGAGCGGATGGACGTAGCCCGCCGGTTTCGAGCCCGCGCTCTGCACATTAAGCGAATCGCCCGCGACTGCCCGAAGGATGCCCTCGGCGAGATGACTGCGGCACGAATTGCCGGTGCAGAGGATGAGGACGGTGGGTTTCACTTTTTGCATTGGCGTTGGCATAGTTCAGCGGGGTCCTGCTTCAGAATCTTTTTGAGCTGCTGGTTGTCGGCCAAAACCTGTGGGTTGTCCGCGAGCGCCTTCTGGATCCAATCCAGCGCCTCGCGCACCACCACCGGAGCGTTCTTACCGGGCAACTGGTAATAAATCCAGCGGCCCTCCTTGCGTGATTCCACGAGGCCCGCCTGAAACAGAATGGACAGGTGTTTCGAAATGGTGGACGGGGCGAGACCGAACAATTCGGTGATCTGGCAGACGCACAACTCGCCTTTCCGCAACGCCAGCAGCGCGCGGACGCGGTTTTCGTCCGCCAGCGCCTTGGTAATGTTCATGAACTCGCGCATAGTCTGTTTCTTTATTTCGCCATACAGCGAAATGTAAATAAACCACCAAGCCCACACCGTCAAGCCGCCGGATGCACGCGGCGCGGAACCCCCTTGTGACAACCCGGCCGCTCCCGCTACGATGCGGTCATGGGATCATCGGAGACCAAACGAAAGCCGGACGCACTGCCGACACGCGCAGTTGCCGCCTTCGGCCTTTTCGGCATTCGGATTTCGTCAATCGACATTCCCTCTGACCTCCATCCTGATCTGCGCACCCTCATCGAATCCGAGGTCTGGATCGACGAAGACCCCGACCAAATGATCCACTTCAACGGCGAGGGTTTCCTCGGGCCGTATCAAGAAATGACTGCCAACCTGCACCAATCCCACCCCCGCCAGCCTGCGCGACAGGCTGCTGCCCAAGCTGGTGGACCGGGGATTTAAGCGTGGCAAAGACTGTCCTTTCTCCCGCAACCGAGTAAGCTTCTCGCCACTATGGCCCGCAGCACCCTACTGAACACGGACACGGAAGACCTGAAAGAACTTCTCAGCAACGGGAAAAGCTACAGCGTGCCTCCTTACCAGCGCGATTATTCGTGGAAGCAGGAGCACTGGGAAGATCTCTGGGAAGACCTACTGACGATAGAGGCCAGCCATGAAGACCACTACATGGGTGCCATTGTGCTGGAGAGCGGGGAGCGGAAGCAGTTCCGTGTGATTGACGGCCAGCAACGGATGGCGACCCTGAGCATCCTTATTCTGGCCTGCGTGGATTACCTCTACGGACTCGCGGGCGAGGGAGTGGAGGCGGCTGCGAACAAGGAACGCGCGACACTGCTGGAAAGCAGTTACCTCGGTGCGAAAGATCCGACCAGCCTTCGCATCACCCCCAAGCTGAAGCTCAATGCCAACGACGATGATTTCTTCCAGTTGAACCTCGCCCAGCGCAAGGCACCGCAGGGCGGCGTTCGCGGTCTCCGCGACTCGGAGAAACTGCTGTGGGATTGTTTCCAGTTTTTCAAAGGCAAGATTCAGGAGAAATTCTCACGCCGGAAGAAGGGCGAGGAGGTTGCAGGTTTCGTCAGCGAGATTGTCACGGAGCGGCTGGTTTTTATCAGCGTGCGAGTGCAGGATCAGTTGAGCGCCTACACGGTGTTTGAAACCCTCAATGCCCGCGGCCTGGAACTGACCGAAACCGATCTGCTGAAGAACTACCTGCTGTCGTTGGCGGATCGTCTCAGCAAATCGCAGATGGACCCGATGCTCCGGCAATGGGCACGAATCACCGCCCGCATCGGCATCGCCAGTTTTCCCGAGTTTTTGCGTCACCACCTAAACTCTCAGCGTGAATACGTTCGGCAGAAGCAGCTTTTCAAAACGATCAAACGAGACGTGACCACGCTCGATCATGTGTTTGCGCTGCTCGACCGCTTGGAGAAGGACGCAGCGTGGTTTGAGGCGCTGAACGACTATGCCAGCCAGTTCTGGCTGGATTACCAGGGAGCGAAAGAGCATGTGCGCGTGCTCAACCTTTTCAACGTGTCTCAATACACGCCACTGCTTTTCGCGGCGAAGGACGCTTTTACTGCTCCCCAAGACTTGGTGGAGATCGTGCGCTACTGCGCGGTCTTGTCGGTGAGATTTAATGGTGTCGGGCGGCGAAGCACCCACATCCTGGAGGAAATCTACAATCGTGCGGCGCTGGAAGTCCGACGGGGAACCGCGACGACGCTGGCTACTGTTCGGCAAGCGTTGCGGCCGATTTACGTTCCCGACGACGAGTTTGAGGCAGATTTCTCCGCGCTTCGATTGCGGAACCGCAGCACGTCTGGCAAACGCTTGCGCTACATCTTGGCGAAAATTGAGAAACAACTCAGCGGAGCCGACATCACTGACGAAGGGATGACGGCCACGGTTGAACATATTCTACCGGAGAATCCGGGCGAAGTCGGATGGGAGCATTTCACCGTCGAGGCTCACGAGCGCAGTTACGAGCGTGTCGGAAATTACTCTTTGTTGGAGCGGGGATTGAACGGACAGCAAGCTGGCAACGCCGCTTTTGCCCTGAAGCAGCGGGTGTATGCGCAGTCGCAATACCGAACCTCAAAGGATTTGACCCAATTCACCGACTGGACGGAGGAAGCCATTGGAAACCGCCAGGCTGAAATGGCGAAGGTTGCTAAAACGGTTTGGGCATTGCCGATCTGACGCAGCCTCACAGACGGGTTGGCTCTCCCTTCTTAAGGCGTCATACCCCTAAACGAATCAATCGTCGAGGAAGCCGCCCTCGAATGGTTCGGGGAGTTGGGCTATGCGGTCGGACACGGGCCGCATTTTGCGCCCGAATGAACAGCCTGCTCAACCCGGAATTCCCGAATGAAGCGCACCACCGCCGGTCTGGGTTTGGCGGGAACACGGTGCATGAAAAGACGGGCGAGATATCCCACGGCTTCGCTAGCAACCTGCGCTATGCCTTGCCGAATGCGTCTAAAAAATGTCGAATGACGAATTGGGAATGTCGATCTGACCGGACTTCGGACTTCGCATTTTCCGCCACTCTCCGCTTACGTGCCGCAGAAGGTACGGCCGGTCGGGGTGCCGGGGGGCGGTGGGTTCAGCAGGTCGGCGGGTTGGCCGGCTTCGTCGTAGGGCTTGGCCAGCACAGCGTGGAGGCGTTCCAGCGGGGCGAGATCGCCGTCGGTGGTGGCGGCGGACAGGGCGGCTTCCACGACGTGATTCCGGGGAATCACCGCTGGGTTGTGGGCGTTCATGAGACGGACAACTTGC